>NZ_JBKGHJ010000626.1:0-4122 GCF_046520365.1 Corallococcus sp. 4LFB | reverse complement strand
GGCGACCACTTCGGCGCCGCCAGCACGCCCTTCAGCGTCGTGAGCCTCCGCGCGGGGCCGCCCGCCCCCGACGCGTCCGCCACGTAGAGCTGCCGGTCGCGGCCCTCCCCCCGCCGTGGAGAGGAACGCGAGCCACCGGCCGTCCGGACTCCACGACAGCGAGCCCTCCGCGCACGGCGCGCCGTCCTTCGACGCGGTGACGCGCACCGGCGCCCGCTCCGGATGCGCCAGCTCCTTCACCTGGAGCCGCGCGGCCTCCGCGGTCCCCGGCACCGACTCCACCCAGGCCACCCGCGTGCCGTCCGGCGACAGCGACACCTCCCGGATGCGCACCGTGCGCTGGAGCGCGTCGTACGTCGCGCCCGCCTCCAGCCGCGCGGACGCGGGCATGGACGCGGGCACCGCCGCGGACGCCAGCGCGCCCCACACCCAACACCCCACCGCCACTGCCAGGCTCGCCACTCGCATCCGCCGCCTCCGGAAAGAACTGCCCCAGGGCGGCGGAGTGTAGCGGACCTCCCGCTCAGTGCAGCTGCGCGGGCAACATGGGCAGGCCGTGGAAGAAGCGCCGCCCGCTCTCGAAGCGGTGGTGGAAGGTGACGCGCTGATCCAGGTACAGCCGCGCCATCTCCTCCTCGCCGTACGCGCGGAAGAACGCGGCGCGCGCCTCGTCACACGCGCGCTCGTACTCCACGCACAGCGCCTCCCACTCCTCCGGCGGGAGGTCGCCCTCCGGCCAGCCCTCGCCGGTGAGGCCGTAGTCGCGCTCCATCGCGTCCAGCTCCCCGGCGCGCAGCCGCACGCGCGGATCCTCCGCGATGGCCTCGTCCGCCATCGCCGTCAGGATGTGCGCGACGAGGAAGAAGCCCGCGTCCGGCGGCACCGCGCCCGCGTCCCGCGCGCTCCGGAACGTCACCAGCAGCTGCGCGTCCATCTCCTCGCCGCCCAGCTCCGCCAGCTTGTTCGCCAGCCCGCGCCACCGGGCCTCCGTCTCGAGGGCCTCCCGCCGCACCCCGTCCAGCTCCTGCTCACCCAGCTTTTTCATGGTGTCCTCTCCCGGCCCGCGAAAGGCCCCTTCCCACGAAGGTTCCCATCCCCGTCTGACGCGCGGGCCCGGCAAACCGTGCTGTCCCCTTTTTCCACGACGTCCCGGCGCGTCAGGTGCCGGACGGCCCGGCGCGGCGCCGTCGCGTGGCGGACGCGCGGCTGGCCTTGGGGGGACGGACGGGCCAGCGGCCAGGCCGGGCATTCCCGGCTGTCCGGGTGACGAACCACGCGGCCGGTGATTGCGTCCGGCGGAGGCGCTTCGCGGCTGGCGGGTGTCACCCTCCTGACGCTTGGGGCGGGCCCGGACCCGGCGCGCGCACTTGGAAGACGACGGTGGTTGCCGCCGGGCGGGGGATGTCGCATCCGCAGGGCATGGGGCCCGCCGCCGGTGGCCCGCCCCAGGGAGCCCCACTGGTGTCCGAGCCCGAAGTCCGTCTGCCGCCGAAGTCGCAGGTGTCCCCCCGCACGGTGTTCACCGTGTGCCTCGTGGTGCTGGGCGTGATGGCCCTGGTGATGCTCGTCGTCAAGACGCGCGTGGCGCTCACGCTCACCGGCATCGCGGCGCTCATCGCGCTGGCGCTGGAGCACGGCGTGTCGCGGCTGGAGAAGCGCGGCCTCAAGCGGTGGCTGGCCATCACGCTGGTGCTGGTGGCGCTGTTCATCGCCATCACGGCGCTGGGCCTGCTGGTGATTCCGGACCTGGTGGAGCAGGTGGACGCGCTGGTGACGCAGTGGCCGCAGCTGTGGAAGCAGATCCGCGGCACCGGCATCCTGCGCGCGCTCAACCAGCGGCTGCACAGCCTGGGCTGGAACGAGCGGCTGGAGGAGGCCACGCCCGCGCTCGCGGGGCCCCTGCCCTCGCTCCTCATGAGCGCCATCGGCGGCGTGGTGGGCCTGCTGGGCGGCATGCTCACCGTCTTCTTCCTGGTGGTGTTCATGCTGGTGTTCGGCGGCGGCATGCTGCGGCGCCTGCTGGACCTGACCCGGCCCGACCACCGCCTGCGCTACGTGCGCGTGCTGCGCAACGTGTACACCGCGACGGGCGGCTACCTGTCCGGCATCACGCTCATCTGCGCCATCAACGCCACGCTCACCACCACCATGCTGGCGGTGCTGGGCATGCCCTTCTACCTGCCCCTGGGCGTGGCCAGCGGCTTCTCCAGCCTGGTGCCCTACGCGGGCCCCATCATCGCGGGCGGCATCATCACGCTGCTCACGCTGGCCACCGGCGGCATGTGGAAGGCGCTGGCGGTGTTCATCTACTTCCTCCTCTACGGCCAGCTGGAGGGCAACGTGCTGGCGCCGCTCGTGTTCAAGCGCACCGTGCACGTCAACCCGCTCGTCACCCTGCTCGCCGTGCTCTTCTGCGTGGAGCTGGCGGGCATCGTGGGCGCGGTGGTGGCCGTGCCCGTGGCGGCCACCGTGCAGATCATCGTCCGGGAGGTCCTCCTCTTCCGCCAGGAGCGCCGCACCGGCGCCGTCCTCCCCGAACCCTGAAGGGCCGGGCCCTGATGACCGCTTCGCCGCTCCAGCTCCTGCTGACGCACGGCTCCGGCCCGCTCGTGTTCCTCGTGCTCGTGGGGGGCGGACTGGGGCTGCCGTTCCCGGAGGACCTGGTGCAATTGGCGGCGGGCGTGCTGTCGCACCGGGGGGCCATGCCGCTGCCGGCCGCCATCGCGCTGTGCTTCATGGGCGTGCTGTGCGGGGACACCGTCCTCTTCCTCATGGCGCGGCGGCTGGGTCAGGCCCTGTACACGCACCGGCGCACCCGCCGCCTGTTCCCCCCCGAGCGCCGCGAGCGCATCCAGGGCTTGTACGCGAAGCACGGCCCCCGGGTCGTCTTCATCGGCCGGTTCATGTCCGTCCTGCGCGTGCCGGTGTTCGCCATGGCCGCGGCGGAGGGCATGCCCCTGCGCCGCTTCCTCCTCTGGGACGGGCTGGCGCTGTGCCTGAGCTCGCCCCTGGTGGTGACGCTGGGCTACCTGGGCTCCGCGAGCGTGGACCGCGTGGCCCGGGGCGTGGGCCGCGTGGAGCACTTCGTCGCGCTGGCCGGCGTGGCCGCGCTGCTCGTCGCGCTGGCCGTGCGCCACGCGCGTGAACGGCGGCAGCCCCGGCCGTCCACGTGAGCCCGCCGGGCCCGGCGCGCGGCGGTCCCTTGTGCCCCAACCGAAATCAAAGCAAGCAAACCCACAATTGCTCCATCCGGTATGGCTCCGGAGTGGAGATTTTCGTTAGCTCCTGACGGGTTTCCCTGGACGAACATCGCAGTCCGTCGCAAGCCGCGCCTCTCGCGCGGTGAAGTCCGGCGCCCGCCTCCGAGGCCTCATGAGACCCCCCACCCCTCCCCAGGCCAGTCCCACGGCGGCATCCCCCCCGGAGTCAGGGATGGACTGGCTGTCGGGCGGCGGGGAGATGGGCCGGTTGATCCGCGCCATGGACTGGTCGAAGACGCCGCTGGGACCGGTGGAGACCTGGCCGCAGAGCCTGCGCACGACCGTCAGCCTGTGCCTGTCCTCCACCTTCCCCATCCTCATCGCGTGGGGGCCGGAGCGCGTGCAGATCTACAACGACAGCTACCGGCCCATCTGCGGCGCGAAGCACCCGGAGTCCATGGGCCAGCGCTTCCGCGACTGCTGGGCCACGGCGCTGCCCGTGGTGGGCGGCGTGTTCGAGAAGGCCGGCACGGGCATGGGTTCCTACATCGAGAACCAGCGCATGTTCCTGGACCGGCACGGCTACCTGGAGGAGGCCTTCATGACCTTCTCCTTCAGCCCCATCCGCGACGAGTCCGGGGGCGTGGGCGGCCTCTTCCACCCCATCACGGAGGTGACGGAGAAGATGCTCAGCGCGCGGCGCACGCAGACGCTGCGCGAGCTGTCCGCCCTGCTGGGCAAGGTGAAGACGCTGGAGGACATCGGCGCCGCGCTGCCGCAGCTGCAGCCGGACGCCGCGCTCGACGTGCCCTTCCTCCTCTTCTACCGCCGCGACGAGGCCGCGCCCCGCGTCCGCTGGGTGGGCGGCCTGGGCCTGCCCCCGGGCACCGCGTGGAGCCCGGTGGAGGCGGGGTTGGACGGG
>NZ_JBKGHJ010000625.1:0-4139 GCF_046520365.1 Corallococcus sp. 4LFB | reverse complement strand
CGCCTTCGCGGGCGCGCTGCTGCTGGGCGTGGGGAGCAACGCGCTGGCGCGGCTGCGCAACCGGCCCGCCGTCACCACCGTGGTGCCGGGCCTGATGCTGCTCGTGCCGGGCAGCGTGGGCTTCCGCAGCCTGGCGTCCCTGCTGGAGCGCGACGTGGTGGCCGGCGTGGACACGGCCTTCTCCATGCTGATGGTCGCGGTGGCGCTGGCGGCGGGCCTGCTGTCCGCCAATGCCATCATGCCTTCACGCAAGGTGCTCTAGACGGCCGGCCTCACGTCAGGCGCAGCAGGTACACGCCCGCGAGCGTCACCACGAAGTAGGGCACCAGCACCGCCGCGCCCGCGTACTCCTTCGCCATGCGCTGGCCGAAGAAGAGGGCCAGCAGCGACAGCGCGGAGAGCACCGCGCCCAGGTACGCGAGGAGCGGGTTGCCGTTCACCAGCAGCGCCACCGCGCCCGCCGCGCTCAGCCCCCCGGACGCCAGCTCCATCAGCGTGATGACCGCCAGCATCGGCGTCACCACGCCCTTCAGGGGCGACTTGGAGAAGTGGCCCGTCAGCCAGCCCAGGTTCCCCTTCCAGTCCACGACCTTGTCCAGGCCGGACTGCAGGAAGAGGATGGCCAGGAAGACGGCGCACAGCAGTTGCGGAAGCCAGAGGGTGAAGCGGGCGGAGTCGAAGGGCGGCATGCGCGCACTCTACCGCCCCCTTCGCCGCTCCCAAGTCCGGTGAGCAGGCAACCTGGCGGGCCAGGGGGAATGTTTCTGCGTCATCACAGCCGGGCAGGCTCCCGCTGACAGGTCCGGCACCTTAAATTTGCAAGGCCATGGCCTCCGACCAGGTAGCGCGACGCGTCTTCGTGGGTCTCATCCTCCTGTCCATCCTCCTGCTGTGCCTGGTCATCCGGCCCTTCGCGGAGGCGTTCTTCCTGGCGGCGGTGCTGGCGGGCACGTTCTACGGCCTGCACAAGCGCCTGCGGAAGCGGCTGCGCGGCCACGGCAACGTGTCCGCGGGCCTCATCGTCACGGGCATCCTGCTGGCGCTGCTGCTGCCCCTGGGCGGGCTGACGGCCTTCGTCGTCGCGGAGGTGTCCGAGGGCGCGCGCTTCGTCACGCAGACCGTGCAGAAGGACGGCATGACCGGCCTGGTGGAGAAGCTGCCTGGCGGCGTCCGGGGGCCGGTGAGCAAGCTCATCGAGCGCTCCCGCTGGAGCAGGAGCAGATCGACCAGAAGCTCCAGGAGCAGGTGACGAACCAGGGCGGCACGGCCGCCAAGGCCGTCACGGGGGCGGTGGCCGCCACGGGCACGCTCGTGCTCCAGACGACGATGATGCTCATCGCGCTCTTCTTCTTCCTCACCGACGGCGCGCGGCTGGTCCAATGGTTCGAGAGCGTGTCGCCGCTGCGCCGCGGACAGACGCGGGAGCTGCTGCTCGAGTTCAAGAACACGTCCGTGTCGGTGCTCGTCTCCAGCGTCGCCACCGCGGGCGTCCAGGCCGTGGCCGCGCTCGTCGGCTTCCTCATCGTGGGGGTGCCCGCGCCTCTGTTCTTCGCGGGCCTGACGTTCTTCCTCGCCCTCATCCCCGCCGTGGGCGCCGCGGTGGTGGTGCTCTTCGCCGCGGGCCTGATGTTCCTCAGCGGCCACCCGTGGGCGGCCCTCTTCCTGACCATCTGGGGCGTCGTCGTGGTGGGGCTCGTGGACAACGTCGTCAAGCCGCTGCTCGCCAGGAGGGGCATGAACCAGCACGGCGCCATCATCTTCTTCGCGCTGCTCGGCGGCCTCGCGGCGTTCGGCACGGTGGGCCTCCTGCTGGGGCCCCTCATCGTCGCCTTCTTCCTCTCCGTGGTGCGCATCTACGAGCGCGACTACGGCCGCCCCAGCCCCCGGCCGGGCGACCCGGCCACCCCGGGCGGACAGGTGCAGCCGGGGACCCAGCGCGTCGTGCTCACCTCGGAGTCCGGCGCGCCCCTGACGGAAGGCGACGCGCCGTCCAACCACTGACGGCCCTGCTTCTTCGTCAGGGCGTGCCCTTCGCCGGCGCCGCTCCCTTCCGGGGGGACGGCGCCGGAGCCGTTTCAGGCCCCAGCTCCCGGAACGCCTCGCGCACGGCGTCCGGAGAACCCGCCACCTTCGCGGCGACGCGGCGGGCCTCGGAGGGAGACAGCCGGCCCAGCAGGCTGCGCTCCAGGTGCTGGTCCACGAAGGCCTGGGTGGTGTCCTCCTTCAGGTCTACCAGCTCCCCCTTCGCGTCCAGCACCGGCACCACGCGCGGCGAGTTGAGCAACAGCACCGTGGGCACGTCCACGGCCTTCACCCGGCGGGCGACCTCGTCGCGCAGCTTCGGGTCGAAGTGGATGCCCTTCTCCTGCACCAGCGCGCGGATGCCCTCGTAGTCGCCAGTGGCCTTGATGACCATGAGCCGGGAGAGCAGCTCGCCCACCGCCTCGCGCATCTTCGCGTAGTCCGGAATCACCAGGTACGTGCGGCCGTCCTGCGACACCTGCTTCACCGCGCCCTTCTCCGTGAGGAACGTCACCGTCATGTGGTGGCCGCGCTGGTGGTCCTCCTCGAACGCGTTGCCCTCCTCCACGCGGCGCAGGTTGGTGAGCCCCTCCACCAGGAAGTCGCGGTACATCTGCCGCGCGATGGCCTCGTGGTCCGGCGACAGCTGCGCGAGCGCCGGGTCGAACGCGTGCCACAGCGCGACCAGGTCCGCGCGCGCCTCCTCCAGCGTGTTGTCGTACTCCTTGAGGAAGACGGACGGGGACTGGCCCTTCAGCTTCGCGTCCACCTGGCCGGAGGCGTGGCCCAGCACCTCATGGAAGGCCACCAGCCACTTGCGCGCGGTGACGGAGTACTTCCGGGCCTCTTCGCGGTCCTCCGCCGTGCGGGAGAACTCCAGCGCCAGGGGCAGCCGCGTCACCGCGGAGGCCGCGTCCATGACGTTGGTGATCATCACGCTCTTGCTGCCGTACTTCTCCCGGATGTGCTGCTCGTTGGGCAGGTTGATGCCCGCGGGCGGCTCCGGGTTGGACGTGATGAGGTTGATGGCCTTGGCGACGGGCAGTGCGACCTTCTTGCGGCGGTACTTCTGGGGCCAGGGCAGCCGGTCCTCGAAGTACTGGGCCTTCTGGCCCATGAGCACCATGATCTGGTTCTCCTGCGTGTCGCGGTAGTTGATCAGCGCCTCCCACTGGCCCTTGTGGCCGCGCGGGTCGACGTACGTCTCGATGAAGCCCAGGTTGGCGTCCACCTTCGGGTCCACCTTGAGCCACGCGATGTTGTACGCGTCCCAGTCCTTGGGGCTGCCCGTCTGGAAGTAGCGCACCAGCTTGCCCAGCGCGGCCTTCTGCGCGGGCTCCGCGGACTTCATCGCCTCCTGGAGGTGCGCGATGACGCGCGAGAGTTCCTTCGCGTACAGGCCCGGCTTCACCTTGCCGTCCGGCGTGCCGGCGCGGAACACCTGCTCCACCAGCTTGCCGTCCTGCTTCACCACGCGCGAGTTGAGCGGGTACTTCTCCTTGAAGCCCACCAGGTCCTTCTGGGTCACGCCGGGGCCATAGGCGGTGTTGGAGGACGCGGTGAGGAGGTCCTGTCCCGGCGGCGGGGCCTTGGAGGTGAGCTGCGGCTCGAAGCTCGCGTCGAAGAGGGTGGGCTTCAGGTCCTGGAGCCAGGCCTGGAGCTCGGCGTCGTCCTTCACCGTCCAGGGCGCGCCGGCCTCGAGGGCGCGCGAGGCGCCCGCGGCCAGCTGCTCCGCAGTGAAGCCCGGGACGAACTTCTGGCCGGTGGTGCTGTCGTGGTTGCCGCCGTGCCCGTAGAAGCGCAGCAGGTAGTCCGCCAGCTTCGCGTCGAAGCCGGACGCGGCGCTCCGCGCGTCCCGGCCGAAGAGCCACACGCCCTCCAGCAGCTGCCTGGCCGGCACCAGCTTCCAGCCCAGCTGATCCAACGCGATGTCCTCGCCCGCGTGCGCCGCGAGCGTGAGGGACCACGCCACGCGCTTCTCCGCCAGGGACAGCTCCGCGATGCCCGGCGCGAACAGCTGGGCGACGGCGGTGTTGCCGGAGCGGGCGCGGAGGAACTTCCCCCCGGGCACGGTGAGGGTGGGCTGCGCGGCCTGCGCGAGCCCGGCGTCGGGCGCC
>NZ_JBKGHJ010000624.1:0-4139 GCF_046520365.1 Corallococcus sp. 4LFB | reverse complement strand
GAAGGACGAGCGTGTTGACGAAGAAGCCGATGAGGCCCTCCGTCTCCGCGCGGGTGCGGCCAGCGATGGGCGAGCCCACGCTGAGGTCCTGCTGGCCCGTATAGCGCGCAAGCAGGCCCTGCCAGGCGGCCAGCAGCACCATGAAGAGCGAGCCGCCCTCCTGGTGCCCCAGACTCCGGAGTGCTTCCGTCAATTCACGCGACAGGGTGAAGCCGAGGGTTGCGCCCGCGGTGCTCCGGACAGGCGGGCGGGGGAAGTCTGTGGGCAAGTCCAGCACGGCCGGAGCACCGGAGAGCTTCGTCTCCCACCAGGCCACCTCCTGCCGCAGCGTCTCGCCCGAAAGCGTGCGGCGCTGCCAGTCGGCGTAGTCCGCGTACTGCACCGGCAGCGCGGGCAGGGGTGACGGCTGCCCTGCGGAGAAGGCCGCGTAGAGGGCGGCGACTTCCCGCACCAGCACACCCAGCGACCAGCCGTCGGAGACGATGTGGTGCATCGTGACGATAAGGACGTGCTCGGTTTCGCTCAGCTTGAAGAGCAGCGTGCGGAGGAGGGGCCCGGTGCGCAAGTCGAAGGGCCGGCGCATCTCCATCTCCACGCGGGCCCGTGTCTCGGACTCACGCTGCGCTTCGGGCACGTCGGAGAGGTCCACGAGAGCCAGGGGTTGGTGGCTGTCGGGATGGATGACCTGGACGGGCGCTCCCTCCACCTGGGCGAAGGTGGTGCGCAGGGCTTCGTGACGGCGCACGACTTCTTGCAGGGCGCGCTCCAGCACGTCGGCGTGCAGGTGGCCTTCCAGCCGGACGGCGACGGGGACGTTGTAGAGGGCGCTGCCCGGCTCCAGTTGGTCGATGAGCCACAGCCGCTGCTGGGCGAAGGACAGCGGCAGCGGGCCGTCATGCGACACGCGAGTGAGTTGCGGTGCACTGGTACGGGTGAGTCCCTTCAGGCGAATGGCAAGGGCCTCCACGGTGGGGGCTTCGAAGAGGGCGCGCAGGGGCAGTTCCACGCTGAACTCGGCACGCACGCGCGACACCACCTGCGTGGCCAGCAGGGAGTGGCCACCCAGTTCAAAGAAGGAGTCCTTCACGCCTACCTGGGGCAGGCGGAGCACCTCCGCCCAGATGGACGCCAGCTTCGCTTCGACTTGCGTGCGAGGTGCCTCGTAGGTGCTGCCCGACTGCGGTGCCTCCGGCTCTGGCAGGGCCTTGCGATCCACCTTGCCGTTGGCGTTGACGGGCAGGGCCTCCAGCACCACGAAGGTGGAGGGCACCATGTACTCGGGAAGCCCCTGGCGCAGCTGCACCTTGAGGGCTTCGGCCTCCAGCGACGCATCGGCCCTGGGCGCGACGTAGGCGACCAGCCGCTTATCGGCGGCTTCACCCTTGGCAATAACGACAGCGTCCTTGAGGCCCGGAGCGCGGCGGAGCGCCGCTTCGATTTCGCCCAGCTCGATGCGGAAGCCACGCACCTTCACCTGGAAGTCGATGCGACCGAGGTACTCCAGCCTCCCGTCCACGCGGTAACGGACGCGGTCGCCCGTGCGGTACATGCGGCCACCCGGAGGGCCGTAGGGCTCCGGCACGAAGCGCTCCGCGGTGAGTTCCGGGCGCAGCAGGTAGCCACGCGCCTGGCCTTCGCCCGCGAGATACAGCTCACCCGCGACGCCCACGGGCACTGGCTGCAACGAAGTGTCCAGCACGTAGGCCCGCGTCGCGGGCAGGGGGCGGCCAATGAGGGGCACTTCCTCGCGGCCAACGAGAGAGGCCGTGGAGTAGGTGGTGTCCTCGGAGGGCCCGTAGAGGTTGTAGAGCTTCTGTACCGTGGGGACGGCGTAGACCTGCTTCGCCAGCGTCTCGGGCAGCGCTTCGCCCGCGAGGTTGACGACGCGCACTCCTGGAGGCACGGCGCCCAGGCGCAGCAGCTGCGCCATGGCGGAGGGCACCGTGTTGACGAGGGTGACGTGCGAAGCGGTGGGCAGCTCCGCCAGGTGCAGCGCGTTGCGTGCCACCACCACCGCACCACCGCTGGAGAGAGGCGCGAAGAGCTCGAAGACGGAGAGGTCGAAGTTGAGGCTCGTCGCGGCGAGGGTGCCCTTCAACTCCTCCGGGGTGAACGTCGCCAGGGCCCAGTGGAGGAAGGAGACAGCGTTGCCGTGGGAGATGGCGACGCCCTTGGGACGGCCGGTGCTGCCGGACGTGTAGATGAGGTAGGCGAGGTGCCCGGCGTGGATGTCCACCTCGGGCGCCGTGGTGGGCTGCTTCGCCAACTCCGCATCCGAGTCCAGGCACACCGCTGTGGCCGACGTTTCGGGCAGTGCAGACAGAAGATGGGAATGGGCAACGAGGGCGGGGCCCTGAGCGTCATCCAGCAGCCAGCCCAGGCGCTCACGCGGGTAGCTAGGGTCCAGCGGAACATACGCGCCACCGGCCTTGAGAATGCCGAGCGCGCCGATGATGAGGTCTTCGGTGCGCTCGACACAGAGGCCGACACGGACTTCGGGCCCGACGCCCAGGTCACGCAGGCGGTGCGCGAGTTGATTCGCCTTCGCGTCCACCTCGCGGTACGTCAGCTGCCGCTCCGGCGTGATGACAGCCAGCGCATCCGGCGTGCGGCGCACCTGGGCCGCCACCATCGCGGGGATGCTGGGCTCACGCTGGCTTTCAGTGGCAGCCGGATTCCAGTCGACGAGGAGTTGCTGGCGCTCGGCTTCAGTGAGCAGGGGCAGGTCGCTCAGCCTCGTCTCCGGGTTGCTCGCGATGGCCTCCAGCAGCACACCGAAGTGGACCGCCATCCGCTGGATGGTGGACGCATCGAACAGGTCCGTTGCGTACTCCAGCGTGCCGACGAACCCGTCTCGCCCCTCGCGCAGACCCAGGGAGAGGTCGAACTTGGCGAAGTGGGCCTCCAGCGGCAGGCCCTGGAACGACAGGCCCGGCAGACGCAGCGCCTCGGTGGGCGTGTTCTGCAGGACGAACATGGCCTGGAAGAGCGGGCTGCGGCTCAGGTCCCGCGTGGGCTGCACGGCTTCGACGAGCTTCTCGAAGGGCAGGTGCTGGTGCTCGAAGGCCGCGAGCGTCGTGCCTCGAACCTGGGCGAGCAGCTCACGGAACGTCGCACGCGGGTTCAGCTGGGCGCGCAGGACCAGGGTGTTGATGAAGAAGCCGATGAGGCCTTCGGTCTCCGCCTGGGTACGGCCGGCAATCGGCGAACCGACGCTGACGTCATCCTGTGCGGAGTAGCGAGACAGCAGCACCTGGAAGGCCGCCAGCAGCGTCATGAAGGGCGTGGCGCCTTCCCGCTGGGTCAGGGCCTTGAGGGCTTCCGCGACGTGCTTGGGAATGCGCACCTCCACCATGGCGCCCCGGTGGGACTGCACGGGCGGACGCGGGCGGTCCGTGGGCAGTTCCAACGCCGCGGGCGCACCGGCCAGCTGCTGCTTCCAGTAGTGGATCTGCGCGTCCAGGGCCTCACCCTGGAGCCAGTTGCGCTGCCACGCCGCGAAGTCCGCGTACTGCACAGGCAGCGGTGAGAGGACCGGCGTGCTTCCCGTGGTGAAGGCCTCGTAGAAGGCCACCATCTCGCGCACGAGGACGCCCATGGACCAGCCGTCGGAGACGATGTGGTGCATCGTCACCAGCAGCAGATGGGAGTCGTCCTCCAGACGCACCAGCGTGCTGCGCAGCAGCGGACCCCTGGCGAGATCGAACGGCCGCCGCGCCTCCTCGTCGGCGAGCCGCCGCGCCTCGTTCTCCCGCTGCTCCTCGGGCAGCGAGGAGAGGTCCGTGAGCGGCAGCGTCCATCCCGCCGGAGCGTGGACGGTCTGGATGACCTGGTCCTGGTGCTCGCGGAAGGTGGTGCGCAGGGCTTCGTGGCGCTGGACGAGCGATTCGAAGGCACGGCGCAGGGCCTCCACGTCCACGCGCCCGGAGAGCTGGAGCGCGGTCGGGATGTTGTAGGACGCATCCCCAGGCTGGAGTTGATCCAAGAGCCACAGCCGCTGCTGGGCGAAGGACACCGGCCGCGGGCCGTCTGCGTGCGAGCGGGTGAGCGGAGGCCGGTGGACATTCGAGGTGCTCGCCTGGATGCGCTCGGCGAGGGCGGCCACGGTGGGGGCTTCGAAGAGGGCCCGGAGCGGCAGC
>NZ_JBKGHJ010000623.1:0-4150 GCF_046520365.1 Corallococcus sp. 4LFB | reverse complement strand
CCGGGGACGAGGAGCCGCCTCCGGACGAGGAGCCGCCTCCGGCGCCGCTGCCGCCTGCCCTCCGGGAGCGCGGTGGTGGTGGGCCCGGGCTCGGAGCCCACGCCCCTGTCCGAGGTGCAGCAGGTGGACGTGGACTTCGTGGTGAGCGGCGTGCGGAACAAGGGTCAGGTGGACGTGGAGTTCATCGCGCCGGGCGGGCGTCCGTACGAAAAGCGGAGCGCGCCGGTGGAGGCGCCGCCGGAGGAGACGCGCACGCTGCGCTATTCGCTGCCGGTGGCGGGCACGCCCGTGTCCATGGCGCGCATGACGGGCACCTGGCAGGTGCGCTTCTTCCTGGACGGGGCGCAGCTGGCCGCCACGTCCTTCACCCTGGAGCCGTGACGTGAGGCACGCCATGAACGTCCGCATCCTCGCGCTCGCCGCCGTGTTGCTGCCCGCGGTGGGCTTCTCCCAGTCCTGGAACGTGCGCCCCATTCCCTCCTCCGGGGAGACGGTGGCGCGGGTGGTGATGGACGACGCGTCCGAGCTCGTCCTGGAGGTCACCAACACGGCCGCGGCCTCGCTCGACGCCCGCCTGTCGGAGGTGTCGTTCGTCCTGCCCACGGGCTACCAGCTGCTGGGCGGGCTTCCGGCGGAGGAGAACCCGAACTGGAAGGTCGAGTACATCGACTCCAACCAGCGGCGCATCACGTTCCAGTCCACGCTGGGCTGCGTGGACGACGGGCGCGGCCTGGCGCGCAACCAGACCGCGCGCTTCGTGCTGAGCGTGGTGGCCCCGTCCAACCGCACCACCGACAGCGCCTCCGAGCGCCTGGCGGCGGGGACGTACGCCCGCGACCAGTGCGACGGCACGAACTACTCCTACAACGTCGGCAACATGCCCCCGTGGACGCGCGCCATCCTGACCACGAACGTGACGCTGGCGCCGCGCGTGCTGGCGGTCAACGGCACCACCGTGGCGCGCGTCGTGGTGGAGAACCGCGGCACGGGCTCGGCCACCGTGACCGTGGACAACCCCGCCTCCACGACGAGCGTGCCCCTCACCACCGTGAGCAAGGACCCCACCACCAGCAGGGTCGTGGCGCTGCGGTCCGCGGGCGTCTTCGCGGTCACCCTGAGCCCCACGGCCGCCGGCGCCGTGGCCGCGCGGGTCCGGGCGCGCTCGACCAACAACGCCTCGAACGCGCCGTTCGCGGACTCGCCCATGGCGGACGTGGGCAGCCTGGTCGCGACGGCGGACATGGACGTCGTGGACGCGTTCAGCGGGGAGCAGGTGACGCTGCGCATGACGGTGTTCAACGCGTCCACCGCGAACACGTACACGCAGGTGCGCCCGCGCGCGCCGGTGCGGCTGGGCAGCGCGACGGCGACGCTCGTGTCCGGCCCGTCGCCGGAGAGCGTGGCGCAGCTGGCGCCCGGGGCCTCCGCGCAGTTCACGTGGCGCTACCAGGTGTCGGGCACGCCCGGCGCCAGCTACCAGTTCCAGGCGCAGGTGGACGGGACGCTCAACGGTTCAGCGGTGGCGGGGGACCTGGTGACGGCGCGCAAGGGCCGCATCGTGGAGCACCGCGTGCGGCTGAGCCAGGAGACGGTGTCCACCGCGGCCACGGGCGTGACGGTGGCGTACACGGTGCAGAACCGAGGCTCGCTGCCCATCTACGTGGTGACGCTGTTCAAGCCCGCGGTGAACTACTTCGACGTGGCCGCGTCAGGCCCGCAGGCCTTCGGGGACTGGGTCGTCTCCACGGACGCGGCCGGCTATACCTGGGAGTCGGAGACCGGCATCCCGGTGGGCGGCGACGCCACCTTCCGCATCACGTATTCGGGCTTCACCGCCGTCCCCGAGGACACCGCGTTCCGCCACCGCTTGGAGCTGAACCAGGGCTGGAACGACCCGCGCATCCGCGTGGAGGGGATGATGACGCTGCTCGCGGTGACCGCGTCCCCGGACGTGTCGCGCTTCACCGGCGTGGCCCGCGACGGCAGCGTGACGCTCACCTGGGACAACCCCTTCAACCACGGCGGCACCCTGGTGCTGCGCGCGCAGGGGGCGACGCCCGACACCGCGCCGACCAGCGGCGTGCGCTACGCGGTGGGGGACGTGCTGGGCAACGCGACGGTGGCGTACGCGGACGAGTTCAGCTCCGCGTCGTCCTTCACGGACACGGCGGTGACGAACGGCACGACGTACGTCTACCGCGTCTTCAACGCGGATGATGAGTTCCGGTACGGCCCAGGCAACCAGCCCACCTCGCAGGGCCTGCTGGCCACGCCCCGGGCGCGCGTGGCGGGCAACCCGCTGTGGTGCTACTCGGTGGGCCTGTTCACGGTGCAGCAGCCCGTCACGGAGCTGGGCGTGGGCATCTTCAGCTCCTTCAACGACTCCGTGGTGGGCACGCTCACGAACACCGTGAACCCGTCCGAGGACGGCGCGGAGCGCTTCCGGCCGGTGAAGATGACGGGCCTGATTGGCAGCCGCTTCCCGGTGGTGCCGCTGCTGGGCCGGCCCGGGCAGCAGTGGATCGTCGTGGGCGACCAGGCCGGCGTGCCGGCGGTGCTCAACGCGGCCACGGGCGAGTTCCTGTGGAAGAACACGACGCTGGGCCTGGGGAACATCAGCTCGTTCCCGGTCACGCAGCTGCTCGACTACGCGAACCCGGAGTACCGGACGACGTACTCGAACGTGGACCTGGCGATCTTCGCCACGCGCAACACCTCCGCGCCGAACCAGGTGGTCGCGCTGAACGCGGCCACGGGCGCGCTCATCTGGCGCTACCAGCCCGGGGACCTGGGCATGGTGAGCGGCGGCATGCTGGTGGACTACACGACGAACCGGCTCTACGTGGCGACGAAGTCCGGCACCAGCACCGCCACGCTGCGCGTGCTCAACAGCCTCACGGGCGCGGAGGTGGCGCGGCTGGCGCTGGGGGACCTGGAGTTCGGCGTGGTCCGCAACGCCACGAGCAACCAGATCCTCGTCACGGCCAACGACGGCCGGGTGTACGGCGTGAACCCGGCCACGTTCACGCCGGCCTGGACGGTCCCCGTGCGGCCCACCACGGCGCGGGCGTTCACCCACTTCGCGCGGCCCCTGGGCAAGGGCTTCGTGGTGAGCACGGCGGACGGCAGGGTGGAGCGCTATGAGATGGACGCCACCAACGTGCCGGTGCAGGTGTGGTCGACGGTCATCGCGGGCCCGGCGGGGTCCTTCACCCTCAACCAGAACGGCGTGGCCCGCATCTACGTGGGCAGCTCGGATGGCAAGGTGCACCAGCTGGAGCTGGAGACGGGCCTCGACTCCGGGCAGGTGACGGTGGGCCCGGCGCAGGCCATCGGCACGCCGACCATCGATCACACCGTTGGCCGGTTGCATGTCGGTTCCTCGGATGGTCGAATCTGTGCCTTCCCGGTGCCCTTCTAGGTGGGCCGTCACGTGAGCCAACGACCTTCACAGCCTCCCGCGGGTCCCTCCGTGCCGAAGCCGCCGGCCGCGTCCGCCGTGTACGTGCCTCCCGCCATCCTGTGGGAGCAGCCCTTCGTCGCGCTGGCGCAGCTGTCCACGTGCAACATCCCGGGCGAATCGGAGTGCGTGCCGTGAACGGCGGGGACCCCGTCGTGGGTCCCCGTGAAGGCGCGCTCCGGATCACCCTGGCCGGGTGGACGGTGGTGCTGGAGGTGGAGGAGGCGGCGCTCGCCAGTCCGCTCCAGCGTGTGTTCGGCGCGTTCCTCGCGCCGGAGGCCGTGGCCGCCGAGGCCCGGCTGGTGATGCGGACTCCCTCCAGCCCGGGTGCTCCGCCCGCCGTGCAGGAGCTGCCCCGGCTGGAGCCTGGTGATTCCGGCACGCTGCGGGTGGAGGGCGCCGGGTACTCCGCGGTGCTCTCCCCGGACCGGAGCCGCGCGGACGTCATCGGATGGGGCCGGTACCCCGTGGAGAACCTGATCAAGGTGATGCTCGCGTCCGCGCTGGCGAGCGCGGCGGGCTGTTGATCCACGGCGTGGGGCTGGTGCACGAGGGCCGGGCCGCGCTGTTCGTGGGGCACTCCGGCGCGGGCAAGAGCACCCTGGGCGGGCTGTGGCGCGACGCGGGCGGGACGGTGCTCGCGGACGAGCTGGTGGCGGTGTGGCCCGTGGAGGGGGGAGGGTGGCGGGC
>NZ_JBKGHJ010000622.1:0-4152 GCF_046520365.1 Corallococcus sp. 4LFB | reverse complement strand
GGGCGGGCGCGGCCGGTGCCCTTCTTCCTCAACCTGCCCCGGGCTCCGGGTGGCCTGCGCCCGGGCCGTGGAGCGGCTGGAGGCCGAAGGGCCGCGCTGAGGGGGCAGGGGGCGGCCCGCCTGCCCGGCGTGCCGTCCAGAAGGGCGAAACAGGAGCGGCGCGCGGGGCGCTTTGGACCTAGGATGCCCGACCCATGCGCAGGCTCGTGCTCTTCGCCCTGTTGACCGCCGCCGTTCCCGGCTGTTTCTACCCCGCTGACCGCGGCCGTGCCCTTGAAGCCAAGGTGGACCGGCTGGGCGCGGACAACGCGAAAATGGCCACCGAGCTGAAGGAGGCGCGCGACCAGCTCGCCGCCACCCAGCCGAAGATTGACGAGAAGATCGCCCAGGTGACCCAGGCCCTGCAGAGCCTGGACACCGCCGCGCGCCGCAAGGACGCGGACATCGGCGTGCAGTTCCAGAAGACGGTGGAGGACCTGGCGCAGCTGCGCGGCCAGGTGGAGACGTACCTCTACAAGATCGCCGAACTGGAGGCCGCGCTCGGCAAGAGCACGGAGGAGACCAACCAGCGGCTGCTGGCGCTCCAGGGCACGGAGGCGGTGAAGGAGGCCGAGGCCCGGAAGAAGGCCGAGGAGCTCCAGCGCCCCACGGACAAGAAGGCGTTCCTCGCGCTCGCGCAGGAGAAGGCGAAGGCCGGCGACGCGCTGGTCGCGCGCCAGCTCTACAACGAGTTCGTGAAGAAGTGGCCCCGGGACGCGCTCGTCGGCGAGGCGCACTTCGGCCTGGGCGAGACGTACTTCACCGAGTCCAAGTGCCGCGAGGCCCTCTTCGAGTACGGCAAGGTGGTGCAGGACTTCGCGAAGACGGCGTCCGCGCCGGACGCGTACCTGCGCTCCTCCGACTGCTTCCACAAGCTGAAGATGAAGGAGGAGTCGAAGCTGGCGCTGGAGGAGCTGGTGAAGAGCTACCCCAAGTCGGACGCGGCCAAGACGGCGAAGACGAAGCTGGCGGAGCTGGACAAGAAGTCCGCGCCCGCCGCGAGGAAGGGGAAGAAGTGAGCCCCCGCGCCCCCCGGCTCGCCGCCCTGGCGCTCCTCTTGCTCCTGCCCCTCGTGGCGGGGGCCGCGCCGAAGAAGCTCGTGCTGCTCTTCACGGGAGACAATGGGGGCGAAGTCGCCCCCTGTGGTTGACGCCACAACCCGTCTGGCGGTCTGGCCAGACGAAAGACGGTCCTGACGCAGGAGCGCGCGAAGGGCGTGCCGGTGCTCGCACTGGACGCGGGCAACGCGCTCTTCAAGACGCTGGCGGACGGCCAGGACGCGACGGCGAAGCCTCGCGCGGAGCTGCTCCTGGAGCAGCTGGACGCGCAGGGCTACGCGGCGATGGCCGTGGGCCAGCGCGACCTGGTGCTGGGCGTGGACTTCCTGAAGAAGAAGACGAAGGGCGCGAAGCTGAAGCTCGTGTCCGCGAACCTCGTGGACGCGAAGGGGCAGCCGCTCTTTCCCGCCTCGGTGGTGACGACCGTGGGCGGGCTGAAGGTGGGCGTCATCGGCGTGTCGCCCGCGTCCGCGGACGGCGCGGCCCTCCTGCCCGAGGGCGTCCGGGGCCTGCCGGTGGGGCCCGCGGTGGCCGCGGAGGTGAAGCGCCTGCGCCAGAAGGAGCAGGTGGGGCTGGTGGTGCTGCTCGCGGCGGTGCCCTACGTGGAGGCCGTGAAGCTGGCCCAGGGCGCCGAGGGCGTGGACTTCGTGGTGCAGTCGCACGACGGCCGCGGCGTGGGCATGGCGCAGCGCCAGGGCGTGTCCACGCTGGTGCCGCCCGGGGAGCGCGGCCGCCAGGTCGCGAAGCTGGAGGTGTCCGTGGAAGGGACGGGCCCCTTCACCGACCTGTCCGAGGCGAACCGCGCCCGGGAGAACCAGCGCATGGTGGAGGCGAACATCGCGCGGGTGCGGGAGCGCCTGAAGGCGGAGCAGAACGAGGACACGCGCCGCTCGCTCCAGGAGACGCTGACCTCCTTCGAGTCCCGGCGCGACGCGCTGGCCCGCACGGCCGCGGCCCAGGGCCCGGCGACGGGGCGCACCTATCTGCTGACGTACCTGCAGCTGGGCGCGGACGTGGCGTCGGATGCCGCCGTCCAGAAGCAGGTGGAGCGCGTCGAGCCACCCGGCTCCGCGGGTCACTGAGCCGGCTTGCGTGGAACCCACCCCGTCCATCCTGGGACGGGGCTGAAACACCTGTTTCATTCGCCCTGACGCGGGAGGTGTCGTGCCTGTTCCAGCCCCGCTGGAGAGCAGGCAGGCCGCGCGTCATGGAACGCATGGCAGGCCGCTGTTCGACCGAATAATGTGAACAGCAGGTTTTATGGCCTCCCCCACGCTGCTCGCGCGACGAGCGGCAGGCCGCGCGTGATCGACATTTGGCGACATTGACCCGAAGACCCCGCGTCCGGAGTTCCGGGCGTCCTTCAGGGCCGAGTCGCGTCCAGAGTGCGGAGTCAATTCGATGAGCAGCAGCGGTGATCTGTCGAAGCGAATCGCGAACCTGTCTCCGGAAAAGCGCGCGGAGCTGCTGAAGAAGATGGCCGCGCAGAAGCAGGTCGCGGGCGCGGCGAACCGGGCCTCCTTCCCGCTGAGGGATCGCTCGCGGCCGGCGGAGCTGTCCTTCGCGCAGCAGCGCCTGTGGTTCATGGATCAGCTGGCCCCGGGCAGCCCGCTCTACAACGTGCCCGTGGCGGTGCGGCTGGAGGGCGCGCTGGACGTGGACGTGCTGGAGCGGTCGCTGCGGGAGGTGGTGCGGCGGCACGAAGCGCTGCGCACGACCTTCCAGGGAGGCGAGAGCGGGCCGGTGCAGCACTTCGCGGACGCGCCCGTGCTGGAGCTGGAGCGGACGGACGTGAGCGCGCTCGCGCCGGACGCCCGGGACGCGGAGGCCTGGCGCCGGGTGAGGGAAGGGGCGCTGCGCCCCTTCGACCTGGCCACGGGCCCGCTGATGCGCGCGGTGCTGGTGCGGCTGGCGGACGCGGATCACCTGCTCCTGGTGGCGATGCACCACATCGTCTCCGACGGCTGGTCGCTGGGCGTGCTCGTGCGCGAGGTGGCGGTGCTCTACGCCACGTTCCTGCAGGGCCAGCCGTCGCCGCTGCCGGAGCTGGCCGTGCAGTACGCGGACTACGCGGCGTGGCAGCGGGACAGGTTGCAGGGCGCGGCGCTGGAGAAGCAGCTGGCGTACTGGCGCGGGCAGCTCTCCGGGGCTCCGCCCGCGCTGGAGCTGGACGACGGACAAGCCCCGGCCCGCGGCGCGCGGCTTCCGGGGCGCGCGCACGCCCATCCAGTGGTCGCGCGAGCTGACGGACGCGCTCCGGGCGCTGGCGCAGCAGGAGGGCGCGACGCTGTTCATGGTGTTGCTGGCCGGGTGGCAGTCGCTGCTGTCGCGCTACTCCGGCCAGGACGACGTGAGCGTGGGCTCCCCCATGGCGGGCCGGACGCGCTCGGAGCTCGAAGGCCTCATCGGCATGTTCGTCAACACGCTGGTGCTGCGCGCGCGCTTCACGCCGGAGCTGTCCTTCCGGGGGCTGCTGCGCCAGGTGCGCGAGACGATGGTGGGCGCGACGGACCACCAGGACCTGCCCTTCGAGCGGCTGGTGGAGGCGCTCCAGCCGGACCGCGACTCGGGGCGCACGCCGTTCTTCCAGGTGATGTTCGCGCTGCAGAACGCGCCGCGCGGCCCGGTCGCCGTGCAGGGCCTGAAGCTGAACGCGATGGAGGTGGACACGCGGACGGCCAAGTTCGACCTGCTCCTCCAGCTCACGGAGGCGGACGGGAGCCTGAGCGGCTACGTGGAGTACGACACCGACCTCTTCCACGACGCCACCGTCGCGCGGATGGTGGAGCACCTGCGCGGCCTGCTGGAGGCCGCCGTGGCCCACCCCGGCAGGCCCGTGGCCCGGCTGCCCATGCTGGGCTCCGCCGAGCAGCGCCTGCTGGCCGAGGACTGGAACCGGACGCAGGCGGCGTATCCGCGGGAGCGGCGGTGCACGTGCTCTTCGCGGAGCAGGCGCGGAAGACGCCGGACCGGGCGGCGGTCGTGCAGGGCGCGGATGGCCGGACGCTGACGTACGGCGAGCTGGACGCGAAGGCGAACCAGCTGGCGCACCACC
>NZ_JBKGHJ010000621.1:0-4152 GCF_046520365.1 Corallococcus sp. 4LFB | reverse complement strand
AATCAGATGGCGTAGTTGGCGGTGAGGGTGAGCTTGAACTCGACGTAGGACGGGGCGCCGGCCGTGCCGGGCTTGGTCTGCACGGCGTTGGTCAGGTCGATGTTCCCGAAGAAGGGCTTGATGTCGCCGGAGGAGAACTCCTCCACGTTGGCGGTCTCCGTGTTGAAGAGCTCCACGCGCGCCGTCTTGCTGGCGCCGCGGCCCTGGTCCACCAGGCGCCCCATGCCCTTGGGCGTCCACACCATGCCGCCCAGGCCCCGCATCAGCTCGGCGACCTCGTCATGGCTGACGGCGGAGCCGTTGATGGTGACGCTGTTGGAGGTCTCCACGAAGTTCTTGAGCCAGACCTTCTTGGGCATGGCGGAGGACAGCGCGTCCAGCATGCGCACCGGCCCGTTGCGGCCCTTGCGCAGCGTGTCCAGCACCGCCAGCTTCTTCTCCACCTCCGCCTTGCGGGCGTTGATGTTGGTCACCTCGCCGATGACCTTCTCCAGCTCCGCGATCTTCGCGCGCGTCTGGGCGATGCCCTGGTTGGCCCGCTGCAGCTCGCCGTCGCGGTCCGCGTACCAGAAGTAGTTGCCCACCAGCGCGGCGAGCAGGACCGCGGCGTAGAGGGCCAGCACCTGCCGGCCCATCTCCCGCTTCTTCACCGCCCGGACGGGCAGCAGATTGATTCGGATCATCATGTGCGTCATCTCCTAAGCGGCCAGAGCGGTTCAGCCCAGCTTGTCGCCCGGGCGCCGGAGCGCCAGTCCCACGGCCACCGCGGCCATGGGCGCCACGTCCATGATGAACGCGGGGTCGAACTTGCGGTTGTCCACTTCAATCTTGCGGAACGGGTTGAGGATCTCCACCGGCACGCCGGTCCGCGCCTCGATGGTCTTGAACAGGGCGGGGATCTTCGCGGTGCCGCCGGACAGGTACACCTTGGTGAAGTTCGAGTCCGCGGCGGTGCCCGCGTAGAAGTCCAGCGAGCGCTGGATTTCGCCGGCCACCTGCTCCGCCACGCTGGAGAGCACGCGCTCCACGTCCTGGGGAACGACCGCGTCCGCGTCCGCGCGGTTGCCGCCGATCTTCAGCGCCTCCGCCTCCTCGTAGGAGACGTTGAGCTGCTTCTGGATCTCTTCGGTGAACTGGTTGCCGCCGATGGTCACGTCACGGGTGAAGACGGTGACGCCGTTGGCGATGATGTTGATGTTCACCACGGAGGCGCCGGCGTTGATGAGGACGACGGTCTCCTTGTCCGGCAGCTCGTAGTTCGTGGAGAACATGTTCTGGACGGCGAACGCGTCCACGTCCACCACCACCGGCGCGAGGCCCGCCTCGGAGACCACGGTGGTGTAGTCGTTGATCATGTCCTTCTTGGCGGCCACCAGCAGCACGTCCATCTGACCGGTGGCGTCGTTGCCGCCGCCGTCGAGGATCTGCGTGTCGATGTTCACGTCCTTCACGTCGAAGGGGATGTACTGCTCCGCCTCCCACTGGATGCTCTCCTCGAGCTCTTCCTGGCTCATGCGGGGCATCTGGATCTTCTTGATGATGACCGAGTGGCCGGACACGCCGATGGCGACGTCCTTGCCCTTGACCTTCAGCTCGGACATCAGCTCCTGGACCGCCTGGACGATGGCCGTGGAGTTCATCAGCGCGCCGTCCACGATGGCTTCCGGGGGCAGTGGCTTCATTCCGAAGCTCTGGAGCGCGTAGCCGACTTCACCGCGCTTGCGCTGCTCCTTGAGCATGATCATCTTGATCGACGTCGACCCGATATCCAGCCCGAGTGCCAGTTTGCCCTTCGCCATGCGTAACTCCATCGGAGAGGCGGCCAGCGTAGCACCGGCTTGATACCCCTCCTAAAAAGTGCGTGGCGCCCGGCCGCCCTGCGGACGGGAGAGCGCCGTGAAAACCAGCCACGACCGCGCCCCCGACCCACCTTCGCGGAGGCCCGATTTTCCGGCCCCGGACGCGTTCCGTCAAATGGCGCCGGAGGATTCCTGCCGGGCCGCTCCCCTGCCCTCAGGTCCGGGTGCCTTCCGCGTCCGGATCGATGCCGTACTCCTTGATCTTGTAGAGGAGCGCCCGGTGGCTGATGTCCAGCACCTCCGCCGCCCGGGTGCGGTTGCCCTTCGTGCGCCGCAGCGCCGCCCGGATGTAGGACTCCTCCAGCTCCCGGATGGCGCGCTTGAGCGACAGGTCGGCTGCGGCCTGTAGCGGCGCGGCCGTCCCGGCCGGAGCGGGTGCGGAAGCCGCCCACAGCTTCTCCGGCAGGCTGCCAGGCGCGACGTGGGTGCCCTCCTCGAGCAGCACCGCGCGCTCCATGGCGTTCTCCAGCTCGCGCACGTTGCCCGGCCAGCCGTAGGCCGTCATCAGGGCCTCCGCTTCCGGGGTGAAGCCCTCCACCGGTGGATCCCGGTTGAGCTCGCGGTTGAAGCGGTGGAGGAAGGCGCGGGCGAGCAGCGGGATGTCCTCGCGGCGCTCGCGCAGGGGCGGCAGGGTGAGGTTCACGACGTTGAGGCGGTAGTAGAGGTCCTCGCGGAAGTCGCCCTGGGTCACCAGCTTGCCCAGGTCGCGCAGCGTGGCGGCCACGACGCGCACGTCCACGCGCTCCACGCGGCTTTCGCCCACCGGCCTGATTTCGCCCTCCTGCAGCACGCGCAGGAGCTTCACCTGCGCGCCCAGGGGCAGCTCGCCCACCTCGTCGAGGAAGAGCGTGCCGCCGTCGGCCTCCGCGAACAGGCCCCGGCGGGCGGTGCGCGCGTCGGTGAAGGCGCCCTTCGCGTGGCCGAACAGCTCGCTCTCCAGCAGGCCGTGGGGGATGGCGCCGCAGTTGACGGCGACGAAGGGCATGGCGGCGCGGCGGCTCTGGCCGTGCAGCTCGCGCGCGATGAGCTCCTTGCCGGTGCCGCTCTCCCCGGAGATGAGCACCGTGGTGTCCACGGGCGCGACGCGCGCGAGCTGCTTGAGCACCGCCTGGAGCGCGGCGCTCTGCCCCAGGATGTGGCCCCCGGACGCGCCGGGCAGCTGCGCCTCGTGCAGCCGGCGGTTCTCGCGCACCAGCCGCTCGCGCTCCTCCGCCTTGCGCAGGACGAGGACGATCTCCTCCGGCTTGAAGGGCTTCTGGACGTAGTCGTAGGCGCCCGCCTGCACCGCCTCCAGCGCCTGCTCCTGGGAGCCGTACGCGCTCATCACCACCACGGTGAGGCCGGGCTGCTCCGCGAGCGCGGCCTTGAGCACCGACAGCCCGTCGCGCTTCGGCATGCGCACGTCCGTCAGCAGGACGTCGTAGGCGCGGGCGGACAGCTCGCGCAGGGCTTCGTCTCCGTCGGCGACGGCGCGCACGTCGTAGCCCTTGTCGGTCAGCACCAGGGTGAGGATGTGGCGGATGGACGGCTCGTCGTCGGCGACGAGGACGGTGCGGAAGAGGGGCATGGGGTGCCGCCCATCATACGCGGGTCCGCCGCCGTCAGGCCGCTGGCAGGGACAACCGGAAGCACGCGCCGCCGCCCTCGCCGTCGCGCGCGTCCAGCCGGCCCCCCATGCCCTGGGCCAGGTTCAGCGACACCGCGAGCCCCAGGCCCGTGCCCTGGCGCCCCTTGGTGGTGAAGAACGGCTCGAAGAGGCGCGCCCGCGCCTCCGGCGACAGGCCCGGGCCGCTGTCCCGCACCTCCACCAGGACGAGCGCGTCCTCGCGCCGGGTGGAGACGCGCACGCGGCCCTCGCCCCCCATGGCCTGGGCGGCGTTGAGCAGCAGGTTGATGAGGATCTGCGACAGCGGGCCGCTGTCGGCGCGGGCCAGCAGCCCCGGCGTCAGCTCCAGGGTGACGTCCACCCGGTCCAGCTCCGGCCCGGCGCGCACCAGCCGCACGCACGTCTCCACCACCTGCCCCACGTCCACCGGCCCGGGCTGCGTGCTGGCCGGACGGCCCAGGTCCAAGAGCCCCCGCACGATGCGGTCGATGCGCAGCACCTCGTGGTCGATGCGCTCCAGGAAGTCCTTCAGCTCCGGCCCCTGCGCCCGGGAGCGCGCCAGGGAGAGGTAGCCCAGGATGCCCGCCAGCGGGTTGCCCACCTCGTGCGCCACGCCCGCGGCCAGCTTCCCCACCGTGGCCAGCCGCTCGGAGGCGACCAGCTCCGTCTGCGCCCGCGCGAGCCGGG
>NZ_JBKGHJ010000620.1:0-4155 GCF_046520365.1 Corallococcus sp. 4LFB | reverse complement strand
CTGCCCGCAGGCGCCAGCCAGCCAGCCGGCGGCCAGCAGGGCCCCCAGCCGCACGCGCCTGCGCCAGGCAAGGCGTCCCGTTGTCGTTTCGGTGCGTCCCACGGCCTGCCTCCACGGCCCCCGATGCCTGCCCCGGCCAAACCCAGGGGCGTCTTCCGGAGCCGGGTAAACGTGGTGCCGCCTCCCCGCCCGGGGAAGTCATGTCACCACCGGGCGTGAACCTGGAGAACACCCCGAGCCCGTCCCCATGGCAGGCGGGGAACCGGGCGGACGAAGGCCTGAACGACGACGGCCTCCGTCCCAAGCAATGGGGACGGAGGCCGCGAAGCCCTCACACCGGAGGGAGGCTCAGTGGACGCTGGGGGCGGCGGTCACGAACGACGCCGTGAGGCAGCTCTGGTTGGCGATCTGATCCAGGAACGTCTGGCGGGCCAGCACCTCGTTGAAGGTGCGCACGGGCGCCCCGTCCGCGCGGTCCGGCACGGTGAGCGCGCCGCTGAGGAACGGCGACAGCGCGCCGGTCCAGCTCACGTGGGTGAAGTTCGTGCCCAGCTCGTCGCCGTGGCAGCCGTCGCAGGTGTTGAGCGAGAAGACGTGCCGCGCCTGACGGTTGGGGATGACGGACGCGGGCTGGCTCCAGAACGGCGGGATGGCCACGGGGTTCGTCACCACGGCGCGGCCTCCGCGGAACGCGCCACCGCCCCACGGCAGCGGGACGGAGTACGCGCCCGCGACGATGGGCGCCGCGTTGGCGTTCACGTAGGACGGGAACAGGGTGGCCTGCGTGGTGCGGTCCGGCGTCTGGGCCACGGTGTGGCTGTTGAGCAGGCCCAGGGCCGGCGGCGGCGTGGTGGAGTAGGAGTTCGGGTTGATGGAGCCGTTCCAGAGGCGGAACTCGCGCAGCTCCCAGGGGTGGGCCAGCCAGTCGTCGTTGGTGCGCACCTGGTTGATGGAGCTGCGGTTGGGCTTGCGCGGGGACAGGTCGCGCTTGGCGAACTGCTCCGTCAGGGCCTCCAGCGCCGCGTTGTACGTCGGGCTGCCCAGCGGCAGCCCGGACAGGGCCTGCCACTGCTGCGCGTAGGTCTTGATGGCCGCGCAGCCGCTCTTGTCCACCCCGTACTCCAGGATGACCAGGAAGGGCACGGTGTAGCAGGAGGCCCCCGAACCCGTGGTGGCCGCGAAGATGAAGCGCCCCTCGCCCGCGCTGCCGGAGCCATAGGCCGGGTTGCTGCCGGCCAGGTCCAGCCGGTTCACGATGGCGATGAGCTTGAACGGCGACCTCGCCAGGTTCAGCTCGCCGGAGGACAGCTTCGGCCAGGGACCGATGAGGTTCCCCGCGATGGACGTGCGCGGCGGGTTCACGAAGCCGTTGATGGTGCGCGGCTGCTCCCACTGCCGCAGCCACTCGCGCACGAAGGTGGAGGGGGCCACGCCCGTGAAGGGCTGGTTGGCCATCTCCGTCATCAGGTAGTTGAACGTCCACTTGCCGTTCGGGTTGCCCGCGCCGGTGCACGGGTCATACGTGCGCGTCGTGTCCTTCACGACAGAGGGCGCCCGGATGATGAGCGAGCGCGCGGGGTCCACCAGCGACGCCAGGCCAATGGGCTGGATGGGCACGGGCTGGCCCACCGGGAACTGGGGGTTCAGCGCCGTCACCGGCACGGTGCGCACGAGCTGGCGGTTCTCGAACACGGCCGTCGTCAGCTGCGTCTGTGACTGGGACTGCGCCTGGGCAATGCGCTGCTGCTCCGCCTGGAGCGCCACGAAGTCGAACGTGCCGGAGGCGGTGAAGAGCAGGTCTCCCGCCACCGCGTCGCCAGACTGCCCGTTGTCGCGGAACACGAGCTGCTGTGCGCCGTCCGCCATCGTCAGCGTCCCGCCGCGGAACGCCTCGTTCTCCGCGCGCTTCGCGTCCAGCTTCAGCTGGAACACCGTCGCCGTGGTCCTGCTGACCGCGGCCTGGGGGATGGCGACCAGGGACGCCACCACGGGGCGCGCCGCGTCCCCCTCCAGGGCCTGCAGGGTCG
This sequence comes from Corallococcus sp. 4LFB, assembly GCF_046520365.1. Taxonomy (NCBI): domain Bacteria; kingdom Pseudomonadati; phylum Myxococcota; class Myxococcia; order Myxococcales; family Myxococcaceae; genus Corallococcus; species Corallococcus sp. 4LFB. Next base: position 2,128 of record NZ_JBKGHJ010000620.1, on the reverse strand, counting down.
AACCGAGCGCCGCCTCCAGGTTGCCGGACGGGTCCACGGCCCGGGCGGAGGACTCCGCCGCGGGCGCGGAGGGCGCGGGGGTTTCCGACGTCTCCGGGGCGGGCTGGCCACAGCCCACCACCAGCGACGAGGCCAGGAGCGCGAACGGCAGGCGCCGTCCCAGCTTCCCGGAGTGCTTCCACAGCAAAGACAGCTCAGGCTTCATGGGGTGTGCTCCACTCACGACGGGGGTACCGCGACGACAGCCGCGCGATGGGGCACCCTCCCCCTCACCGTTCGCGGGACCCCGGCCACCCCGGTCCCGTCCCCCTCCGTGAATGCGGAAAACGCCCCATCCCCCTCCGGTCCTTGCGACACGGAGGCGAACAGGGCGTTCTCATATCATGAAAGAATGACAATTATCGACTTCCAGATTTTGTAACATAATCAGTTACAAGTCTGGGGTTGCCGTAACCAGTCTGGTTACAACCCGCTGACGCCGTAGGGCGACTCGCTGATGAGGCGGGTGCCGGACTGGAAGTGGCTGGTGCTGCCGCAGTCCGGGATGGGGCTGAAGCCCGAGCACGTCACGGGCACGTGGGCGCGGGTCTCCGAGGTGAAGCAGCGGGCGCCGGCCTCGTTCCACTCGGCCTCCAGGCTCCACGACTCGGTGTCGACCTGGACGCCCACGCCGTCATAGAGGTTGACCCACTGGCCATCGATGGTGTGCGACTCACCGTCGCCGCAGAAGTCCGCGCGCACCATGCGGGTGCAGGCCTGGTGGTGGCCCGCGAGGCTCTCGCCGTTGGCGGCGGTGGCCCAGGGCTTGTAGCCGAAGTGCATGCACTTCGCGATGGCGGCGCCCTCGCAGGCGAAGGTGAAGGCGGTGGCGTCCTCAATCTTCTCACCGCCGCCCGCCACGCCCTGGAGGTAGTTCCAGCGGTTGGCCACGGCGATGGCGGAGGCCGCCGCGCCGTTGGCGTCCTGGCACACGGAGCGCCAGCTGCCGTCGGAGCCCTGGTAGGAGACCTGGTAGGACCACAGGTCGCTGTCGCCGCCGCTGCCCTGGGTGACGCTGTCCACGCGCAGGGGCAGGGTGGTGCCGTCCCCCAGCGTGCCGACGAAGCGCGCCCCGGTGAAGTCCGTGCCCGTCACGGGGGTCGTGCCATCCAGGCCGACGAAGGCCGAGCCCAGCAGCCCCACGTTGCTCAGCGGCGTGCCGGAGGCGGAGTGGGCGCCCGCGTACGCCACGGACACCAGCATGCCGCCCAGCTCGCTGTTGTTCAGGTTGCGTCCATTGAGGTTGCGCCCATTGAGGTTGCGCCCGTTGGGAGACACGACCTCCGCCACCTGCGTGCGCAGGGAGGGAGCGTCGAACTCCGGCGATTCCGTGCCACAGCCCACTGCCACGACGGCGAAACACGCCGCGACCACTCGCTGCAACGTCCTCATCTGGATGCCCCTTCCCGACCCCGACCCCGACCCGCACCGTCTTTCAGGACACAAGGTCAGACCGGGGGGCGGGAGCGGCAACCGCGCCAGGCCCGTCCGGGCACTTGCAGCGTCCAGTGGCTTCCAGTTGCGAGCGACCCCGGGGCGAGCCCGGCGGTTCCCGGGGGGTTCCAGTGTCCGGTGGTGCTCAGCCGCCGGACACGGGGGCGTCCGCGCACACGCGCAGGCCCACCGTGACGTCGCGCAGCGAGGGCTCCGGCAGCTCCCGGTTGGAGGACCGCGCGCTCGTCACGTTGAAGGCGAAGCTGCCGCCCCGGGCCACCGGGCGGCCGGGCTCCAGCCACGAGCGCGTCCACTCCCACACGTTGCCCGCCATGTCGTCCGCGCCGAAGGGGCTGCGGGACGCGGGGTGGCTGCCCACGACGTCCGGGCCGAAGCCGCCCGGGTCCTTGCCGTAGGTGACGTCCACGTTGGCCTCGTCCGCGCCCAGCCGGCCGCCGTGGGGGTACTCGCGGCCATCCACGCCGCGCGCGGCCCGCTCCCACTCCAGCTCCGAGCACAGCCGCGCCCCCGGCACCCGCCCGGACGTGGACAGCCACGTCACGTAGGCCTCCGCGTCCGCGAAGCTGATGCCGCTCACGGGGAACTGGCGCCAGTCCTGCGCCGTGCGCTGCGAGCGCCGGGCGTACCGCACGGG
>NZ_JBKGHJ010000061.1:0-25193 GCF_046520365.1 Corallococcus sp. 4LFB | reverse complement strand
CCCTGGAGGTGGCGGCGCGCGGCGCGGTGGGCGGCACGCGCCGCGGCTAGCCGCGCCTCAGACGCGCAGCCACTTGCGGGCGGTGGGGCCGAAGAAGCGCACCACGCTGCCCACCAGGAAGAAGCGCACCGAGCGGCCGATGACGGACGCCAGCAGGAAGCGCTCCAGCGGCACCGACACCAGGCCGCTGCCGATGGCGACGATCTTGAACGGCGTGGGCAGGATGGAGCACAGGAGCGCCAGCACCCAGAAGTTCCTCCCCAGCAGCTCGCCCACCGTGCCGGACACGCCGAAGCGGTCCACGCGCACGTCCAGGTCGATATGCAAGAGCTGCGTGATGCCCTCGCCCACGCCCGCCCCCAGCGCGTAGCCGATGAGGCCGCCCACCAGGCTCGCCAGGGTGCCCAGCAGGCAGTAGCGCACCCACTTCTTCGGCTGGGCGAGCACCATGGGCACCAGCACCGCGAAGGGCGGGATGGGGAAGACGGACCCGTCCACCACCGACACCGCCATCATCGTGGCGAGCGCGTGCGGGGTGGAGGACGCGGCCTCCACGCGCAGGTACAGCCGGCGGTACCAGGACAGCTTCGGGGCGTCAGCGGCCGGGGGGGCCGGGGCGGAAGGCGAGGAGGGCTCTGTGGAAGACATGCGGGGGCGCACCCTAGCGGAACCGGGGGCCCTTGCCACCGGGACGCCGGGCCCGGATGCCTGCCTGATTGGAATGCGCCCCCTGCCCCAGGGGCTTACACACGGGGAAGGTGACCATGACCCCGCAAGAAACCGTGGAACGCGCCACGGGCGCGCTGAAGGTGTTCCCCCTGCCGTCGGCGGTCCTTTTTCCGCACACCGTGATTCCCCTGCACATCTTCGAGCCGCGCTACCGGGCGCTGGTGAAGGACGCGCTCGCCACGGACCGGGTGCTGGCGCTGGGCCAGCTGGAGCCCGGCTGGGAGGGCAACTACGGGGGCCGCCCGCCGCTGCGGCCACTGATGTGCGCGGGCGTCATCGTCTGGGACGAGCAGGTGGAGGACGGGCGCTACAACATCCTCCTGCAGGGCGTCAGCCGGGTGCGGCTGGTGGAGGAGCTGTCGCCGGGCACGCTCTACCGCCAGGTGCGCGCCCAGGTGCTGCCGGAGGCCCCCTACACGGGGCCGGAGGAGGAGCAGCTGCGCCAGGCCGTCTTCGAGCTGGCCGGCCGGGTGCCCCCCTCGTTCGCGGAGAGCCTGCTGCCGGTGGCCGCGCGCACCGGGGGCGGCATGCTGGCGGACGTGGTGGCGTCCGCGCTGGTGCCGGAGCCCGAGCGGCGGCAGGAGCTGCTGGAGGAGCTGGACGTCCGGCGCCGCCTGGAGGCGGTGCTGGGGGACGTGAGCGACCTCTTGGGCCAGCTGCAGCCGATGCGCCCCAGCGGACCGCTGAACTAGCGGCGCGGACCCCGAGCCCCGCGGGCCCGCGGAACTGAACGGCCGGGGCGGGGGGCCGCATCCTCCGCTTGCCCTGGCCCCCCCATGCGCGCATTGCTCGGGGCCTCACGCCTTCTTGAGGGAGAGCGACGCACCATGCGGCTCGTGAAGATTGGCATCGCCAGCGTCAACACCACCGTGGGCGCCTTCCAGGCGAACACCGACCGCGTGCTGGACCTGGCGAGGAAGATGGCGGCGGAGGACGTCACCCTGGGCGTCTTCCCGGAACAGGTCATCGCGGGCTACCCCGCGGAGGACCTGGTCCAGTGGCAGGGCTTCATCGACCGCCAGTGGCCGGAGCTGGAGCGCTTCGCGAGGGAGACCGCGGCGCTGCCCCTGGTGAGCATCCTGGGCGTGGGCGTGGCCCTCCAGGGTGTGCGCCTCAACTGCGCGGCGGTGGTGGCGGGCGGCAAGGTGCTGGGCCTGGTCCCGAAGGAGAAGCTGCCCACGTACAACGTCTTCTACGAGGGCCGCACGTTCGGCCACGGCCAGCCCGGCATGGCGGAGAGCCACCGGGGCGTGCCGCTGGGGGACTCCCTCTTCCAGTTCGACTTCGGCACGGTGGCGCCGGAGGTGTGCGAGGACATCTGGAGCGCGGACGGCCCCATGCGCCGGCGCGCGTACTCCGGCGGCGAGCTGGTGGTGAACCTGTCCGCGTCCCCCTTCCGCCTGGGCTTCTGGGAGACGCGCCGAGAGCTCATCGCCACGCGCGCGTCCGACCACCAGGTGACCATCGCCTACGCGAACGCGGTGGGCAGCAACGACGGCCTCATCTTCGACGGCGGCGGCTTCATCAACCAGAACGGCCGCCACGTGCTGGAGACGCCGCGCTTCCAGCAGGGCTTCACCTCCGCCGTGGTGGACCTGGACCGCACGCTGCGCCTGCGCACGGAGAACACCACCTGGCGCGTGGACAAGGAGGCGTGGGTGTCCGCGGGCGGCAGGAAGGTGCCCACCCTGGACTGCACCCAGGCGGTGAAGACGCGGCGCGAGCAGCTGCCCTATCCCGTGCCCGCCCACCGCAGCTTCTTCCTGCCCGCGCCGGACACCCGCCGCACCGCGCGCGTGGCGCTGTGCGAGGACATCCTGGACGCGCTGTCGCTGGGCGTGGGCGACTACTTCGAGAAGACGCGCGCCTTCAAGCTGTTCGGCATCGCGCTGTCGGGCGGGCGGGACTCGCTGCTCACGCTGCTCGTCGCGCACCGGTACGCGAAGCGCGCGCGGCCGGACAACCCGGGCTCGCTCATCCAGGCGTTCTACATGCCCAGCCCGTACTCCAGCCAGCAGACGCGCGACGCGGCGGAGACCATCGCGCGTGAGTTGGGCGTGCCCTTCCAGGTGGTCTCCATCGAGGAGGCCTTCGAGCGGGAGAAGGCCGCCGCCCAGCAGATGCTGGGCGAGGCGAAGCTCACCCCCATCACCGAGCAGAACATCCAGGCCCGCATCCGCGCGCAGCGCATGTGGAACTGGAGCAACTCCTGCGGCGGCCTGTTCCTGCAGACGGGCAACATGAGCGAGAAGTCCGTGGGCTACACCACCATCGGCGGCGACCTGATGGGCGCGCTCGCGGTCATCGCCAACGTGCCCAAGACGGTGGTGATGTACCTCTTGGACTACCTCCAGGAGACCACCGGCTACGAGGGCATCCGCAAGGTGCTGGCCAAGCCCGCCGGACCGGAGCTGGCGCATGATCAGGTGGGCGAGGAGGAGCTGATGCCCTTCCCCATCCTGGACGCGTGCTTCTACCTGCACGCGGGCGAGAAGCTCACCCCGGCGGAGATGCGCACCGCGCTCACCGCGATGTTCCCGGAGGTGGACGCGGAGCGGCTGGGCGGCTACGTGGACCGCTTCGTGCGCCTGTTCCAGCAGTCCATCTACAAGTGGGTGCAGGCGCCGCTGTCCCTGCACATCGGGAACCTGGACCTGGACCGCGAACGCGCGCTGCAATTGCCTGTCGTCACCGGTTCGGCGTGGCTGCGCGACGCGTGACGGAGGTCTCTTTTTCGTCTGTCTTTGACGCTGGGCGGGGAGGCGTCCGGGCCCTCCGCCCCCGTGAAGTGGCTCTGAAACCACGCCTCCTCCCCTGGAGGGCGGACGGGCAGGTCAGCTGTCTTTGACCTTCCGCGCAAGGCTTGCCGGACGTCCCTCGCACGACAACCTTCATGTCAGTCAGTCGACGATGGAGGGTTGGATGAAAGCAAAGATTCTGGCGGGCGCCATCGCGGCGCTCATGTACGGGACGGGCGCAGGTGCGGCGGAGAAGGATTGCCCTCCAGGGCAGGCCGCGGTCCCCAAGGACCACAAGGACGCGACGGCGCAGTCCTCTCCAGGCGAGGTCCAGGAGGAGGACCTCACCATCGAGGAAGTGCCGGTGGATGAATCGCTTCAGGGCACGGGCGGCAGCGGCCAGTCCGGGTCGTCCATGGAGGACTCCTCGAAGAACCTGGGCACCAGCGACCAGGGCCTGAGCAGCCCCAGCACGGGCGGCAGCGGCGCCATCTACCTGAACACGCCGCTGCGCTGCGAGCCGGTGAACCAGGCGAACCCGCAGGGCACGGGCGGCAGCGGCGCCAGTGGCATCACGCCGCAGAGCCAGGAGCTCACGCCGCCTCCCGCGGCCGAGCCTCCCGCGCCTCCTCCTCCGGAGGGCTCCAGCAGCGGCGGCATGAGCCAGCAGGACAGCTCACTGTCGGGCCAGGACGCCACGGGCGGCAGCGGCATGACCACGCCTCCTCCGAGCTACACGCCCTCGGCGTCGGCCAATGAGGAGATCCAGCCGCTGGAGGTGGAGAAGAAGGACAAGAACGACAAGAAGGGCCTGACGCTCCTCATCGGTGGCGGTGTGGAAGGCTACACCGGCGCCCTGGCTCCGCAGATTGCCCCCGGCCCCTCCGCGGCCGTGACGGCGTCGCTCAAGCCCACGTCCGTGCTGGGCGTCGAGGTCGGCTACTCCGGCGCCTTGAACAACATCAAGGACGCGGGCGCCGCGGGTGCCGAGGACGGCCCGGACCTGGTGCGCAACGGTGGTCAGGCGGCCCTGACGCTCGCCATCTCGCCGTCGGCGGTCCAGCCGTACCTGCTGGGCGGCATCGGCATCAGCAACTACCACTTCCGCGGCGGTGAGTCGCTCGGCTACAGCGACGACACCGTGGGCAACATCCCGGCGGGCGTGGGCGTGCGCGGCCACTTCGGCCACTTCACCGCGGACCTGCGTGGCTACTACAACTTCCTGTTCGACAAGCAGTTCGCTCCGGACATCGATCCGGGCGGCAGCGACCCGGCGGGCGGCGGTAGCTACACCACCACGCTGAACGTGGGCGGCACGTTCTGACCTGAAGTTCCAGTCACGGCCTCCATGGCAGGAGCTGGCGGCGGGGTCTCCGGAATCATCCGGAGCCCCGCCGTCACTTTTTTATTCCGGCGCGGGGGCGGGGCATTCAAGGAGGCAGGAGGCTGCGCCAGGCGTTAGAGTGCGCATTTTTCCATGGCGGATTCCCGCCGAGGAGCCTGGCATGAGCTTGAAGACGGAAGACGTGAAGGTCGGGACCGGCACGGAGGCGGTCGCGGGCAAGCGGGTGACGGTGCACTACGTGGGCACGCTCACCGACGGCAAGAAGTTCGACAGCAGCCGGGACCGCGGGCAGGGCTTCACCTTCTCGCTGGGCGCGGGCCAGGTCATCCAGGGCTGGGACCAGGGCGTCGCGGGCATGAAGGTGGGCGGCGTCCGCAAGCTCACCATCCCGCCGGAGCTGGGCTACGGCTCGCGCGGCGCGGCCGGTGTGATTCCCCCCAACGCCACCCTTCTTTTCGAGGTGGAGCTGTTGGACGTTCGTTAGGAGGTCATCATGGCGACGCTCGAAATCACGAAGGACAACTTCAAGGAGACGGTGGGCAAGGGCGGCATCGTCATCCTGGACTGGTGGGCGACCTGGTGCGGGCCCTGCAAGGCGTTCGAGCCCGTGTACAAGGCCTCATCGGAGACCCATCAGGACATCGTCTTCGGGAAGATCGACGTCGACGCGCAGCCGGAGCTGGCGGGGGCCTTCGAGGTTCGCGCCATGCCCACGCTGATGGTGTTCCGTGACGGCATCCTGCTGTTCGACCAGCCGGGCGCGCTGCCCAAGGCGGCGCTGGAGGACCTCATCCGGCAGGTCCGCGCGCTGAACATGGACGACGTGCGGCGCGAGGTCGAAGCGCAGCGCGCCTCCAAGGAAGCGCCCAAGGCCTGACGCCCCGCCGGGGCCTTCCTTCCTCAAGGGGAGGGCCCTACGGCGCGGCGACGGTGCAGACGCCGCCGCCGTTGAGGTGCGCCTGATCCACGATGCTCTGGGTGACGAACTCCTGGAGCGTGCGCAGCGCGTAGGCGCCGGGCTGGTAGACGACCGGCTGGCCCTGGGCGTCGCGCAGCTCGCCGCGTCCAGGCCGCGCAGGTCGAGCAGCTCCTGGGACGCCAGCCCCTCCGGCGTGATGGCGTGGTTCGCGTCCGCGGTGGCGGCGATGGCCTCGAAGCGCAGCTGCACGCCGCGGTGGGTGCCCAGCCGGTCGTAGAACATGTGCTCGGCGTGGATGGTGACCTCCGCCTCCGCCACGGAGCCCTCCGGCACGACGAGGCCCTGGGTGCCGTCCACGCCGTTGATGCAGTCCACCATCCGCGCGTTGACGGGGAAGCCCATGCGGAAGGTGTAGAGGCCCAGGGTGGGGTCCTGGTTCTGCGCGCGGCCCTCCACGAAGTAGCTGAAGCCGCGCTCGCGCATCATCGCCAGGTCGTCGGCGGCCACGGACGCGCCGGCCACGGTGCGCGCCTCCGGGGGGCTCACCCGGAAGGCCACCCCGTACCGCCCCGCCTCCAGGCCCGTGAGGCCGGTGAGGGGCACGTCCCCCTTCTGCACGTCCACCAGCACGTGCTCGGAAGCCGTCCGCGCTTCGCCGGCCGCGGAGGTGAGGGTGAAGTCGCCCAGGGACACCAGGTACTTCGTGAACTGCACGGACCAGCCGTCCTGGAAGAGGTGGTCCGCGTAGCCGCGCTGCGTGCCGTCCCCGCCGCTCAGCGTCACCCGCACGTCGCCTCGCGCCACGGCGTCGCCGCAGCCGGAGGCCCCAAGGCCCAGCGCGCCCACGAGCAGGCCGTGGAGCCACTTGCTTCGTTGGTTCATGCATCAGGTTGGTATTTGTAACTAAGTTGCAAGTCAAGTCTGGGTTGCGATATCCACGGGCCGCCGCCGGGAGGTCCGCCTGCGTCAGGTGGACCCCGCCGGCCGAGGTCGCTGCCCGTGTTCATCCCGACGCTGGTGCTCTGGCTGTTGAGCGCGTCGCCCGAAGTGCCCGTGACGCCCCCCGTGCCCGTGGAGGCGCCGCCGCCCGTGATGCCGGCGGACGCCCCGCCGTTGACGGAGGCCGTGCGGGTGCTGCTGCGGCTGACCATCGATGCCGGGGGAGAGGTGTCCCAGGTGGAGGTGAGGGAGTCCGGGGGCGTGATGTTCGACCGGGCCGCGCTGGCGGCGGCCCTGCGCTGGCGCTTCGAGCCCGCCCGGCGGGGGGAGGAGCGGCTGGAGGTGCGGGTGGACGTGCCGGTGACGTTCGAGCCGGTGGCTGCCGCGGGGACGCAGGCGGAGGACGAAGTGGCCGACGCGGAGCGCTCGTTGCCCGCGCAACCTGAGTCCACGAGCACGGAGGCGCCCGCGCCCGCGCCCGTGAAGCCGGAGCCGCCCGTGTTCTCCACCACGGTGCGTGGGCAGTCCGCCGCGCCGCCTCCTGTCGCGGTGGGGGACTTCCACATCACGGTGGGGCAGCTCGCGGACGTGCCTCGCAACTCGGCGACGGACCTGATGCTGCTGGCTCCGGGCGTGATGCTCGCCAACCACGGCGGGGAAGGGCACGCGGAGACCGTCTACCTGCGCGGCTTCGACGCGGGTGAGGGCAAGGACGTGGAGCTCCGCGTGGACGGCGTGCCCCTCAACGAGGTCTCCCATGCGCACGGCCACGGCTACGCGGACACCTACTTCATCATCCCGGAGCTGGTGCGGTCCCTGCGCGTGACGGAGGGGCCCTATGACCCATCCCAGGGCGACTTCGGCGTCGCGGGCACCGTGGAGTACCAGTTGGGGCTGGAGCAGCGGGGCCTCACCGCGTCCGCCAGTTACGGCAGCTTCGCGTCGCGCCGGCTGTCCCTGGTGTGGGGCCCGCCCGAGTCCACCGCCGCCACCTTCGTCGGCGTGCTGCTGCGCCAGGGGCACGGCTTCGGCCCCAACCGCGCGTATGCGAACGCGGGCCTCATGGCCCAGACGGAGCTGCGCCTGGGGCCGGAGACGAAGCTGCGCCTGTTCGGCGCGAGCTACGGCGCGCGCTACGGCTCCGCGGGCGTGGTGCGGGAGACGGACGTCGTGGACGCGCGGCTGCCGTGCGACGCGGACGCGGACTCGCAGTTCTTCTGCCTCTACGACCCGAACCAGGGCGGCGCGAGCCAGCGCCACATCGCCTCCGTGGAGCTGACGTCCCGGCTGGCGCGCGGAGGCCGCTTCGTGCAGCAGGCCTTCGCCATCGCCCGGCGGATGCGCAGCCGCGAGAACTTCACCGGCTTCCTCCAGGACACGCCCCCCATCGGCGAGGCCCAGCGCGGCGACAACACCGAGCAGTCCTACCAGGGCACCACCGTGGGCCTTCGCGGACGCTACACGCCGGGCCTCACCTGGGCGGGACAACCCCAACCGCTGGAGCTGGGCTACGTGGCCCGCTACGACACCGTGCACACCCGCGCGCGGCGCCTGCGCGACAAGGGCGGTGCGCCCTACGCCACCGTCTTCGACAACCAGGTGCGCGTGACGAACCTGGGGGCGTACCTGTCGCTCAAGGGCGCGCCGCTGGAGTGGCTCACGCTGCGCGGCGGCGTGCGCGTGGACACGCTCCTGTTCGGCGTGGAGGACCTGAACCGGCCGGCCGAGGACCGGCAGGGGGCTCGCATCCCGGAGGAGTCCGTGGAGGCCTACGGCTTCTTCGCCAGTCCCCGCGCCAGCGCGGAGGTGCGCCTGACGCCGCGCCTCACGTGGCTGACCAGCGCGGGCCTGGGGGCGCGCTCCAGCGACGCGGCGGGCCTGTCCGACGCGGAGTTCGCGCCCTACGCGCGGGTGACGTCCGGGGAGACGGGCCTGGGCTGGCGGTGGGGGGACGGCCCCTCCTCGCTGGAGCTGCGGAGCGCCGTGTTCGCCACGGCGCTGTCGCGGGACCTGGTGTTCAGCGAGACGACGGGGCGCAACCAGCCCATCGGCCCGTCGCAGCGGCTGGGCGCGTTCGGCAGCGCGCGCTTCCAGTGGGAGCAGCGGCTGGACGTGCAGGCGAGCCTCGCGTGGGCCCGCGCGACGCAGCCGCTGCCGGGAGCGTCGTCGTGGCGGCTGTGGGACGGCGCGGTGCTGCCGTACATCCCGCGGGTGCTGGGGCGCGTGGACGCGTCGTGGCGGGGCACCGCCACCGTGGCCCGGCAGCCGGTGGGGTGGAGCGTGGCGCTGGGGCACAGCGCCATCGGGCCCAAGCCCCTGCCGTTGGACCGCTACAGCGAAGCCATCTTCCTCTTCGACGTGGCGGCCCGCGCGCGCTGGCGCGCCGTGGAGCTGGGCCTGTCCGTGGAGAACCTGCTGGACGCGCGCTGGCGGGAGTCCGAGTTCAACTACGTGTCCAACTTCCGTGGCCCCGACGCGCCCGCGTCCCTGCTGGCCACGCGCCACTTCTCCGCCGGTGCACCCCGCACCGTGCGCGGCACCCTCACCGTGTACCTGGACCTCCAGGAGGACCGGCCATGATGCGTCCCACCCGTCGTGCCTTCACGTGGATGCTGGGCGGAGCGCTCGCGGCGGGCTGCGGCCTGTCCGGCACCGGAGGCCGGAGCATCACCTTCCGCATGGGCCTGCGCACGGCGCTCGCGCCCGGTGAGGCCACCGCCGGCACCTTCACCACCGACACCGGCTGGCGCGTGGCGCTCACCACCGCGCGCCTGGTGCTGGGGCCCATCTACCTGTTCGAGAAGGCCTCGCCCCTCCAGCCCCAGGCCCTGCTGCGCCGCCTGGGGGACGTGCTGCTGCCCACCGCGCACGCGCATGAAGGCGACTTCTTCTCCGGCGGCCGGGTGCTGGGCGAGTGGGACCGCGAGGTCGTCTTCGACTTGCTCGCGGACGCGGGGCAGGCGCGCGTGCTGGGGCGCTCCCCGGGCATCGCGGGCGTGGCGCGGTCGCTGTCGCTGCTGCTCCAGCCGCCGTCGAGCGCCCTGGGCGCGGAGGCGGACGTGATGGAAGGGCGCTCGCTGTTCCTGGAGGGCGTCGCGACCCAGGCGGAGGCGCGCGTGCCCTTCCGCGTCGCGATGGACTTCCCGCCGCCCGTGGAGCTTCAGCGCGTGGACTTCGTCCCCATCGACGTGGACCTGGACGACGAGGGCCTCTTCGTCCTGGAGCCACAGCCGCACCGCTGGTTCAGCGGCGCGCGGTTCGACCGGCTGACGCTGCCCGCGGATGGGGCGCCGGTGGACGTGGGGACGGACACGCAGGTGCACCGGGCGCTGAGCGTCAACGTGCGCCGCTTCGACGCGTTCACGGGCACCTGGGAGCCAGCGGCGTGAGCTGGGGCCTCACTCCTGGGTCCAGAAGGGCGACAGCTGCAGGTCCGCGCGCTCGAAGGGTTCAACGCGCACCTGCTCCTCGCCGACGAAGGTCTTCATCAACACCCAGCGCTCGTTTTCCTGGCGGAACACCTCCACCACGCGGTGCACGGGGTTGATGACCCAGGCGTTGCGGATGCCCGCGCGGGCGTAGCGCGGCAGCTTGGCGGCCAGGTCCAGCTTCGCGGTGGCGGGCGTCAGCACCTCGCAGACCCAATCCGGCACGCGGTCGATGAACGCGCCGTCGGGCAGCGTCGGCGGCCGTCCACCCACCCAGCCCGCCATGTCCGGCACGAGCACGTCCTGGCCCAGCAGCAGCCGGGGCTCGGAGGTCCACCACCAGCCCTCCGGCGCGCGGCCCAGCAGCGGCGTCAGGCCCTGCTTGCGCGCGATGGGCGGCGACGAGACGTAGAGGACGCCATCGAGCGCCTCGCCCACCAGGTAGTGGGGCAGCGTCTGCACTTCCTCGTAAGGGGCGAGCATCCTGCGGGTGGCTGCGTCGCGCATGCGGTGGCCCTCCAAGTCCGAGAGAGACCGTCACCGTAGCGGGCAGCTCCCGCCGCGGCATTGGACCGCCAGGGTGGCCCACCTTGTCCTGGTGGACGCACGCACTTCCCACGGGTCGTGTGGGGCTTGCTATTCACGCTCCAGCACGAACTGGATGTGCTCCGAGTCCACGGGACCGAACTGGAGCAGGTGGAGCTGATCCCCCGGCTCCGACGTGAACGTCACCGTGTGCGTGATGCCGGCGCAGATGAAGCGCGCGGGGGCGAGCACCGACGCCACGTCCGTCCCCGCCGTGTCGTTGGTGACCTTCGTGGGCACCTCCTGATTCAGGTAGAGCGTGACGTGCTCGGCGTTCTCCGGGTCGGAGATGAAGCCCGTGTAGCCGCCGAAGCCCGCCTCACCGGAGCGCAGGGTGACGTCGTAGCGCGCGTGGCCGGTGTGCGTGTCGGGCGGGAAGTCGAAGGGCGTGCGGCCCGCGGTGACGGCCTCCGGTGTGTTGACGAGCGTGTGCGTGCACGCGTGCTCCAGCGCCGGGTCGCGCTCGCCGGTGGTGAAGTCCAGCGCGGTGTCCGGCAGCGCGAGTCCGGCCGCGTCCTTCAGTGCCTCCAGGGACAGGGCGTAATGCGTGGAGACCTCCAGCGGACGGGTGCTCTCCTCCGTGCGCGGCACGGTGACGGTGAGCGTGCGCGCGTCCTCGGACCAGGCGCCGGTGAGGACGCGGGCGGGGACGGTGGCGTCCGTGCGGTCGTGCAGCGTGACCTGGGCGGCGGATGGGTCCATGGGCTCGCTGAACGTGAGCGTCAGCACCTTGCGGAAGGAGATGACCGGCGTCTGCCCGGACGCGTCCAGGTACATCTCCAGCGGGTAGACGTCCGACTCGCCCTCGGTGGGTTGGGAGGAGGTGACGGTGGCGGTGGACGTGGGCGTGCCCGCGTCGGGAGTGCCGGCATCGGTGCCGGTGCCCGCGTCCGTCGACGTGCCGGCGTCCGGCGTGACGATGGGGGCGTCGTCACTACAGCCGGTCAGCGTGAGGGCGGCACAGGTGGCGAACAGGAAGGTGGCGGAGGAGAGACGCATCGGGGAGTCCTTCATGCGGTGGGGCGGGCCCGCGGCGGAGGCGGTGGAGGACGCGCCGTCGAGCGTCCTTCGGGTGGAAAGGCCCACGCCGGAGCACCCTTCCGAGGGAGGTGCTCCGGCGCGGGAGCGGACCGGCTCAGGCCCGCGTCAGGGGACGGCGGTCAGCACTGCGACCCGTCGCAGTTGTCATCGATGCCGTTGCCACAGACCTCCGTGGCGCCCGGGTTGACGCTCGCCGCCGTGTCGTTGCAGTCGAAGCGCTGGGTCGTGTAGCCGGAGGGGGGCGTGCACGCGGTGTAGACGGACACGGAGCTGTTGCCGTACCCGTCGGCGTCCGCGTCCTGGTAGTAGCGCGTGCGCGTGTCGTTGAGGAACTCCGGCACCACGGTGAGGGCGTTGCCGGACGCAGGGCCCGCCGCGACGATGTACGTCGTGCCCGCCGTCAGGTCGTGGACGGACACGTACGTGAGCGAGCAACCGGAGGACGACACGGTGTGCGTCAGCGCGGCCGGCACCGTCGCGCTGGTGCTCCCGTTGACGACGGTGAAGGCCACGTTCTGCGTCCGGAAGAACGCGTAGGAGCCGGTCGTGGCCGGCACGTACGTCACCGAGCCCTCGGCGCCCGACGGCAGCGTCAGGTCGTAGGCCTTGTGCTTCGTGCTGATGGCGGGCGCGCTGGTGACGCGCGTGGCGCTCGCCGTGATGGCCACGTGGTCCGTGGGGTTGCCGGCGTGGATGCACGCGTGCGAGGTGATGCTCGAGCCCAGCGACGTGCAGCCCGCCTCCAGCTCCTGCGAGTCCTGCGCCTCGAAGGAGGCCTCCGGCGCCTCCTCCATCGGTCCGCAGGCCGTCAGACCGAGCGACAACAGCGCGCCCAGCGCGATGCGCTTCATCTTCAACATGGGTGTTTCCTTTCGGGATGCCGGGCGCGGCGGGGTGCCAGGCGGCCGGGAGCCGCCGGTGCGCCCGGTGGCTCACTCATGCCGTAAACGCAACTTGGTTGCAATAATGGCCCGCGTGATTCCGGGCCGTCACTGGAGGTGTTCGATGACGAGCCCCAGCCCGGTGCGCGCGGTGGGGCCGAAGGTGACGGTGTACTGGACCTTGTCCGTCAGCTCGTAGCCGACCATCTGCTTCAGGCCGTCGCAGAAGGGACCGGTGGCCTGGGTGGCCACGGGCTCCACGACGCGCTCGCCTTCCTTCACGGTGACGGCGACGTCGGGCGTGCTCAGGTAGAGGACGAAGTCACCGGAGGCCCAGGCCTTGAAGTTGAAGGTGCCCACGGACTGGCCGTTCTCCGGGCGCAGTTGGACGGTGTAGTGCGTGTGGAAGTCATCCACGCGCGGCTGCCGCTCCGGGGACGCGGTGACGGTGGCGAAGGGGCCGTTGGCGACGTGGAAGCAGGCGTGCTCGCCGTTGTCCCCGAAGTCGAAGCCCTCGCGCGGCACGTAGTCCGGGTCCGTCACGCACGACAGGCCCTGCTCGCTGGCCAGGTAGCCCCGGTCGCAGTGGCACCAGTCGCCCTCAGGCTCGCGGTGGATGTGGCCATGGGGGGCGCATGGATCGCCCTGCTCCTGGGGCGTGTCGTCCGGGCCGGGCGGAGCGTCGCCACCACAGGCGGTCAGGGCCGCGAGTCCTCCGGCCAGCAGGAGGGCGGGAAAAGGGGTGCGCATGGGAGGGCTGCCTCATCGGAATCCGTGATGTAGATGCAACTGAGATACAGAAGTTTTTGGATGTTGGGAAGGCCCGTGGACCTTGGAGGTGTCCACGGGCCTTCGCTCAACCGGGCCTATTCCTCGGCGTGGTCGTGCGCGGTCTCCTCGATGACGAGGAGGAACGTGGCGGGCTGGGGGGTGATGGCCGCGAAGTCCACGCGGTAGTCCACGCCGCCCTCCAGGTCGGCGGTCACGGCGGTGCGCAGGCTGCCGCAGACCTCCTGCGGGACGTGGTAGCGGCACTCCAGGCCGGCCTCCTCGCCCGTGGCCGCGTTGACGACGCGGATGGCGCGGTAGCCGGAGGTGAGGAAGGCGTACTCGGTGGACTCTTCAGGGGTGAAGATGACGGAGCCCGCGTAGCCGAGCGTCCACTGCTGATAGGTGATGGCCGGCAGGGTGATGTTGTACGCGGTGTGCTCCACGCTCACGTCCACGAAGGACGGGCCGCCATAGGGCGCCGCGGTGACGGACTCGAAGGGCCCGTATTCGGCGTGGGTGCAGGAGTGCTCGACGACCTCCGCCAACTCCTCCGTGTCCTGGCACGCGGCGAGCAACTCCGACTGCTGGGTGACGGGCGCCTGTGACTCCGGGGCGACGGCGTCTTCGGTGCCACAGCCGGCGAGCAGGAAGAGGGCGCCAGCGGCGAGCAGGGCCTGGGGATGCTTCGACATGGACATGGGGGCTCCTTGGGTGGGGACCGCGGGTGAGGGCGGGCCCGCAATAGATGCCACCTGGAGTCATATGCAATCAAGTTGCATTTGCAGGGGGGGTGCCCGGGATTGTCGTGCAGGGGGGAGTTGTCACCCCGATTCCACGCGGGAGGGCTGTTCCTGGCGCCCCGGCGTGTCGAAGATGGGGCGCTTTTGTCCCGCAGGCCCCGAGGTGCCGTGAAATGAGAGGGTCGTCCTTCTTGTCGCGTGTCCTGGTGTTGACGGTGCTGGTGCTCCCCGCGTTGGCGCAGGCGGGCTCGTACCTTCGGGTGGTGAGCTGGAACCTCCGTCACGAGGGCTGGGCCGCGGAGCAGTCGTACCTGGATGACGCGAAGCAGCTGTGGGGCCAGTTCGGCGCGAACAGCACGTCCAACAACGGCTGTGACCTGGTGTTCCTCCAGGAGGTGATGGACGCGGCGGCGGCGACGGCCATCGCGCAGAACCTGACGCAGGTGTCCGGGGTGACGTGGAAGGCGGTGGTGACGCCGCTCATCGGCCGGTCGTCCTACAAGGAGTCCTACGCGGTGCTGTACCGGACGAACACGGTGTCGCTGCTGTCCTCCACGGTGTGGACGGACACGGGGGACCTGTTCGAGCGCGAGCCGCAGGTGGTGAAGGTGCGCCACGTGCCCACGGGCGCGGACTACACCTTCCTCAACTGGCACGCGGTGTGGGGCACGGCGACGGACCGCACGCTGGAGGCGCAGGCCATCGACGGGGTGTTCGCGTCCGTGCAGTCCGCGAGCGGCGCGGACCAGGACGTCATCCTCGTGGGCGACCACAACATGGCCTGCACGCACGCGTCCTGGAGCCAGCTGAAGGCCGTGTCGCCCGCGGTGACGTGCAAGCTGGACGTGGCCACCACGATGAACACGTCCGGTGGCTACGCCAACGCCTATGACCACTTCTGGATGCAGGACAGCTACGTGACGGAGTTCTCCAGCACGGGCCGGGACTACATCGCGAACACGGTGGACTACGTCACCCGGCTGTCGGACCACGCGCCGGTGTGGTTGTCTCTGTATTCCAACAGCGACACGGACTGACGACGCATGCGCTGGAAGCGGGGCCTGGGTGGGACGGTGGTGGTGCTGCTGCTCGGCGTGGGCGCGTGGATGCTGTTGCGTTCGGAGCCCGTGACCTTGCCGCCCCCGCGTCCCGTCGTGCTCACGCGCGTCGAGGACGCCGGTGTGCCGGAGCCCGCTCCGCTGGTGGAGACGGAGGCGGCTCCGGACGCGGGCCTGTGGCTGACGGCGACGCTGGAGGGGGCGCATCCCTTCGCGGGTGAGGCGCGCGTGGGCGCGGCGTTCGTCGTCGAAGGAGACGAGGGGTGGTGGGAGGAGGAGAAGCGGCAGAAGGCGCTCAGCCTCGTGGGGCCCACGAGCCTGGAGGACCTGGCCAACGTGCGCGAATGGATGACGGCGCCCGCCAGCGCCACTTCGCGGGGCGGTGTGGTGGGGCCCGTCGCGGTGCCCCCCGCGCCGCGCTACCAGGTGGTCGCGTTCGAACCGGACGGGACCTTCTGGTGGGCGGACTTCGTGCCGGGCACGGCACTGCCGACGACGGGCACGCTGGATGCGGGCGTGCTGCGCGCGAACCGGCCCACGGGCGTGAGCATCCGGCTGGACGGTGCGCGGAACACGGAGGGGACGTTCTCCGTGCGCATCGAGCGCGACGTGGATCCCCGTGACGCCGAGCGGGCCAGCGCCCTGCAGCCCGTGCTGGCGCTGGTGAATCCGGACCTGGGCTGGGCGCTCGTGAATGGAACGCCGGTGCCGCTGAGCCCGGATGCGGACACGCGCCTGGCGCCGCTGCCTCCGGACCGGGCGGTGCGGCTGTGGTTACGCGCGCCCTCGGGACGGGAGGGCAGCCCCGTCGAAGTGCCCCTGCGTGAGGGCACCGTGAACCCGGTGACGCTGGACGTGGCGCGGCTGTTCCCTGAAGGCATGAGCCGCTCGGTCACCCTGCGTGGACGGGTGTTGCTGGGGAACACGCCCCGGCCCGCCGGGCGGATGGTGGGCTGGGTGGGCGGAGAGGAGCCGGTGGACGCGGACGGACGCTTCACGATTCCCAACGTGCCGGCCTGGCGCGCGACGCGCTTCAACGTCTGGCTGGGGATGGAGGAGGACGGCCGTCCCGAGGCGCCCTCGATGTGGGACTTCGACTTCACGCCCACGGAAGGGATGCCGGACACGGTGGACGTGGAGTGGCGCGTGCCGGTGTACCGGTGGCTGGTGGTGCGGATGGATGGCTTCACGCGGGCGCAGTTGAAGGAGCGCTCGGAGCGGCCCTATCCGGTGTACCTGCTGGAGCGCCGCGACGCGCAGGGCCTGTGGAGCGCGGTGCCCTCGCAGAAGTTCGTTCCGGAGGAGGACGGCGTCGCGGTGTCCCTGCTGGAGCCCGGCACCTACCGCGTCCAGGTCGCGTCAGCGCCGTACGCGTCAAGGCCGAGCAGCGTGGCGCAGGTGGGCGCGGACGACACGACCGTGGACGTGCGGCTGTCGCCCGCGCCGTCCGCCGGTTCCTCCTGTGAGGTTCACGTCACCCATCAGGGACGCCCCGTGGCGCAAGCCCTGGTGATGGTGGGCGGGCAGTACCGTTCGCTGCCTCCCGTGCGCGGAGAGACAGACAGCGCGGGACGCTGGCGGATGGGCGCCGTGACCTCCGACGTGCTGCCGATGTTCGTGCAGGGCGCGGAGAACGAGTGGGACGGCGACGGCGCGGAGGCCTGCCGCACCTCGGGCGTCGTCGAGGTGCGGCTGTAGGGTTCGTCAGGCGGCCGAGGCCCTTAGAAGCTCGTCGGGGACGCTGGCCAGCTCGGCGTTCTCCTCGGACACTTCCTCCGCGGTGCGCGCCTGGACGGTGAGGGCCTGCACCCACAGCTCCAGGATGTCCATCAGCGCGCTGCGCGTCTCGCCCTGGAGCGGGGACAGCAGCTTCGCCATGCGCTCCTGCACCTGCGCGTTGAGCTCGTCCGTCAGCGCATGGCCCGCTTCGGTGAGGCGCACGCGCACGCGCCGCCGGTCATGCCCCACGGAGCGCTCGCGGCGCACGAGGCCGCCATCTTCCAGGCGGTCCACCAGCCGGCTCAGGCGCGGCATGGCGAGTCCTCCCAGGCGCGTGGCCAGCACACCCACGGGCAGCAGGCTCTCCGCGCGCAGCCACCAGAGGGCCTGCAACTCCAGCGGCTCCCAGTGGGGATGGGACAGGGCGGCCAGGGGGCTCGCCAGCGAGCCGCAGCGGGCCGCGTCCACGAGGAGGTTCCGCCACCGCGCCACCTGCACGCGCACATCCACCGAGAGTTCCGTCATGCACCCCTCCGTGCCGTGGACTCGCTCCCGCGTCCGGCTCCGCGGGCATCGCTCCCGGCATCCCGCGGGCTCCAAGGTCCCGCCAAGGACACAACGGGAATACGTGACGGACATATCGCTCCGGTTTCTGACCGGATTTCCGCGGGCCCGCGACGGAGGGCGCCTACTCCCCGCTCGCCGCCTTGCGCTTCGCGGTCCTCGCCTTGGCGTGCGCCTTGTCGAAGCCTTCGTAGAAGCGCACGGCCTGCTCCCCCACCATCTGGATGTGCTGGTTGTTGAGGTACGCCGTGATGGGCGCCGCGACCAGCGGCATCGCGCGGCCCAGCGTCGTCATGCCGCCCTTCGCGAGCAGCAGCGCCGCCAGCTTCCCCAGCACCTTCGGTCCGGAGCGGTGCAGCGGCCCCAGCCCGTTGGCGTAGCCGAACAGGTCCAGCAGCTCCCCGCGCGCGCGCTCCGTCTTGAGGTTCGCCTTGTAGAGCGTGGCCACGTCCGTGAGCAGGACGATCTGCAGGTACGCCATGAACGTCAGGTCCGCTGGCAGCGAGATGAGCCCGAACACGCCGCTCACGCCGCCCACCATGCTCGCGAGGCTCTTCTTCTCATCCACCAGCCGCTGCGCCAGCTCCTTGGTCGTCGCGGACGGGTAGCGCTTCTCCAGCGCCGCCACGCGCACGCGCGCCCGGCCCACCTCCCCCTGGATGAGGTCCGACAGCCGCAGCGCCCCCAGCTTCTTCAGCTCCGCGGGGGTCAGCTTCTTCATGAAGCCCAGCCGCTCCGTCACGCCGTCGTAGAAGGCCATGTCCTCCTCCTTTGGGCCGCGATGCGCGCGGCCGGTCGCCTCTAGTAACCCCGTTCAGCCAGGTACAGGTCCACGAGCGCGCCCTCTTCGTACCAGGCGTGTCGCATCTCCGACTTGAACCACCGCGAGTCCGGACGCGCCGAGCGCACCTCCAGCTTCACCCGGTTGGGCCCCGTGTCGATGACCGCCGCGCGCGCCTTGCACGCCGCGCCGGGCTCCTCGCCGAAGCCGCCCTCCAGGCACACCTCGTCCCCCACCGACAGGCGCCGGGCGTACTCGCTGGCCAGGTAGAGGGCGTCGTCACAGCCGCCGCGCACGGAGGACTGCCCCAGCGCCGCGCAGCGGTCCTGCGCGGGCGAGCGGATGACCGGGACGTTGGAGACGAACGCGTCCTCCTCGTTGGGGTCGCGCTGATACGGGCCCACCTGCTTGCACCCCGCCACCGCCACCAGGGCCACCAGGCCCGCCCACGTCCACCTCATCGCGTCATCGCCTCCGGGACGCGCGTCGCCGCGCCCCCGCGCCTGCAGGGAAAGGGCGGGAAGCATGGCAGACAGGGCAGGGGGCGGCAAAAGGTGCCGCCAGGGGCCCTACCGCGTCCCTACGCGATACGGCGCGCGGGCCCGGGGATTTCCTCGGTGACGCCAGGGACCGCCCGGTTCTTGCCGTCCACGAAGACGACCGTGGGCTTCCAGTGGGCGGCCTCCGCCTCCTCGACCTCCGCGAAGGTGGCCAGGATGACCAGGTCGCCCGGCTGGTTCAGGTGCGCGGCGGCGCCGTTGATGCAGATGACGCCGCTGCCGGACTCGCCCTCCAGGGCGTACGTCTCCAGGCGGGTGCCGCGCGTGACGTTCCACACCGCGACCTTCTCGAAGGGGAGGATGTCCGCCGCCTTCAGCAGGTCTCTGTCGATGGTCACCGAGCCCTCGTAGTCGAGGTCGGCCTGGGTCACCGTCGCGCGGTGGATCTTGGACTTGAAGAGGATGCGGCGCATGGGGGGCCCTCGGGAAGCCGCGCAACCGTAACGGCTCCCCTGCCCGGGGACAACATCCCCGGTGTCCCGCGCACCGCCCGCCTCCCTGCATGCCCTGCCTACTTCGTGAAATTCACCAGCTGGCTCAGGTTCAGGGGCACGGACTGCGCGTCCGACGTCAGGTTGCCCGTCAGGCTCACCTGCGCGTTGCCGCCCGAGCGCAGGGCCATGGCCGCGGACGCGGCGCTCGCGAAGTTGATGGTGAGCGGCAGCGTCACCTGCTTCGTCCCGCTGCCGTCCAGCATGCCCAGGTTGCCCGTGGACAGGTTGCCCACGTTGGCGCCCGCCACCTTGAGCGCCCCGGTGATGCCCGCCACCGGCAGGGGGAAGGCGTTGCGGTTGGTGATGGCCAGGGGGAACTCCACCGTGGCCCCGCTGAGGGTGATGTGGGTGATGCGCGGCGCCTGGAACTGCACCTGGGGAATCTTCGGGACGGGGAACGTGCCCTCCTTCTCCAGGGGGAACTTCAGCACGCCCAGCGGCGTCTGGATGCCCAGCGAGCCCTGCGCCTTGAAGGCCGCCACGTCCTTGTTGAGGAACGTGGTCACCACCGGCGCGATGTCCGCGAACTTCACGTTGGCGGGGAAGACAATCTGGCTCTTGCCGTTGGACTTGAGGTTCAGGCCCTCCCTCGGCTTGCCGGCCACCAGCTGCTTGCCCTCCACGAAGAAGGCGTAGTCCACCGACGCCAGCTTCAGGCCCAGGCTGTTGGGGTTGTCCAGCTCGTACACCAGGTCCACTGTGGCGTCGGACAGGGAGGCGTCCGACAGCCGGGCTGTCTTGAACTTCAGCGTGGGCTTCTTGAAGGCGCCGTTGAGCAGGCTCTGCAGCGTGGCGCAGCCGGCGAGCGTGGTGAGCGAAAGGGCGAAGAGGACCAGGAACGCGCGTTTCTTCATGGGCATGGGCGTAGCAGAGGACGCCCCGCGTTCGCGCGGATTCAATCGCCGCGCGTGTCGGGGCTGTGACGGGTGCACCTTCGGCACGCCAATGGTATGCGCCAGGGGGACTCCCCCGTGCTGGAGGTTGGCCCCTCGTGACAGGTGGTATCTTGTCTCACCCCCTCGCGCTGGCGGTGCTGGCGGCGCTGTCACTCACGGGCTGCTCGAAGTCCTCGGGCGCCGAGCCTGGCGCCGCCGGGCCCGGAAGCGCGCGGCGGATGGCCCTGAAGCCGTGCCGGCTGGACGGGGTGGCCGCGCAGACGCTGTGCGGCACGCTGGAGGTCTTCGAGGACCGGGCCGCGGCGAAGGGGCGCAAAATCTCCCTGCGCGTGGTGGTGGTGCCAGCGCTCGCGTCGCAGCCGAAGGAGGATCCGCTGTTCTTCCTGGCGGGCGGCCCCGGGCAGGCGGCGTCCCGCACGCGCATCCTGCCGGCGCTGGAGCGCATCCGGCGCCAGCGCGACATCGTCTTCGTGGATCAACGCGGCACGGGGGACTCGCACCCGCTGGACTGCGAGGCGCTGAACCCGTCGCGCACGTCGCTGGCGGAGCGCTTCGAGGACCGCGAGGACGCGGACGTGATTCCCCAGTGCCGCAAGGGCTGGGACGCGGACGAGCGGCTCTACACCACGTCCATCGCGATGGATGATTTGGACGACGTGCGCGCGGCGCTGGGCTACCGGCAGGTGAACCTGTGGGGCATCTCCTACGGGACGCGCGCGGCGCTGGTGTACATGCGCCAGCACCCGGACCGCGTGCGCACCGCCATCCTGGATGGCGTGGCCCCCATGGGGCAGTACCTGCCGCTGTACGCCGCGCGCGACGGCCAGCGCGCCCTGGACCTGCTGCTGGAGGCGTGCGCGAAGGACCGCGTCTGCGCGAAGGCGTACCCGGACCTGCGCGCCCGCACGGAGGCGCTGCTCGCGAAGCTGGAGGCCGCGCCCGCGAAGGTGCACCTGGCGCACCCGCGCACGGGCGTGCCGGAGGACTTCACGCTCACCCGGCGCGTCTTCCTGTCGGAGCTGTTCTCGTTGCTCTACAGCCCGGACGTCGCGTCGCTGGTGCCGCTGATGCTGGACCGCGCCACGAAGGATGACTGGACGTCCTTCGTCGCGCTGTCCCTGGGGCTCACGGACGAAGTGGCCCGCACCACCAGCCGGGGCATGTTCCTGGCGGTGGTGTGCGCGGAGGACGCGCCCTTCTTCACGGAGGAGGACGCCGAGCGCGAGGCGAAGGGCACCTGGTTCGGCCCGCGCATGGCGCTGGACGTGAAGCGCGCGTGCGCGAAGTGGCCGCGGGCGAACGTGCCGAAGAGCTTCCGCGAGCCGGTGAAGTCGGACATCCCCACGCTGCTCTTGTCCGGCGAGCTGGACCCCGTGACGCCGCCGCCCTGGGGCGAGGAGGCGAAGCGGACGCTGACGCACAGCCTGCACGTGGTGGTGCCGGGGCTGGGGCACAACACGGTGGGCGCGGACTGCGCGCGCACGCTGATGGCGGAGGTGCTCACGCGCGGCAGCGTGGAGGGCCTGACGCCGGCCTGTGGCGCGGGCCTCAAGCGGCCGCCCTTCTTCACCTCCTTCGCTGGCCCCGTGCCGTAGGACTTCAAGCGCCCATGATTGAAGCCAGGAACCTGCACAAGCGCTTCGGCTCCGTGACGGCCGTGCACGACGTGTCCTTCACTGCGGAGGACGGCGTCATCACGGGCCTGCTGGGCCCCAACGGCGCGGGCAAGACGACGACGCTGCGCATGCTCTACACGCTGGTGCGCCCGGACGGCGGCACCGCCACCGTGGACGGCGTGGACGTGGCGCAGAAGCCGGAGGTGGCCCGGCGTGCGCTGGGCGTGCTGCCCGACGCGCGCGGCCTCTACCCGCGCCTCACCGCGCGCGAACACGCCCGGTACTTCGGCGAGCTGCACGGGCTGTCCGGCGCGGCCCTGGACGCGCGCGTGGAGGAGCTGGTGGAGCTGCTGGACATGAAGGACATCGCGGACCGGCGCACGGAGGGCTTCAGCCAGGGCGAGCGCGTGAAGGTGGCGCTGGCGCGCGCGCTGGTGCACGGGCCTCGCAACGTCCTCCTGGACGAGCCCACCAACGGCCTGGACGTGATGGCCACGCGCTCCGTGCGCACGCTGTTGCGCAAGCTGAAGGCGCAGGGCTGCTGCGTGGTGTTCTCCAGCCACGTGATGCAGGAGGTGGCCGCGCTGTGTGACCGCATCGTGGTGGTGGCGCGCGGGCGGGTGGTGGCGGACGGGACGGCGGACGCGCTGCGCGCCTCCACCGGCAAGGACAGCCTGGAGGAAGCCTTCGTGAGCGTGATTGGCAGCGAGCAGGGGTTGCGCGAATGAGGGGCCAGGTCGGGACGGTGCTGCGCAAGGAGGTGCTCGACCACCTGCGCGACAGGCGCACGCTGGGCTCCGCGGTGATGTGGCCGCTGTTGGGCCCGCTGGTGTTCCTGGTGATGTTCAACGTGATGGCCTCCTGGTACCGGCAGGACCGGCCGCTGGAGATGCCCGTGGTGGGCCGCGAGCACGCGCCCAGCCTGATGGCCTTCCTGGAGCGCTACGGCGCGAAGCTGTCGGAGGCGCCCAAGGACTACGAGGCGCTGGTGCAGGCCGGCAAGCTGGACGTGGTGCTGGTGGTGCCTGACGACTACGCGCAGGACTTCGCGGACGGACGCACCGCCGCGGTGCGGCTGGTGGTGGACAGCTCGCGCAACAAGGCCCGCCAGTCCGTGCAGCGCGCGCAGCGGATGCTGGGGCGTACTCGCAGCAGACCGGCAGCCAGCGCCTGTTCGCGCGCGGCGTGTCCCCGGAGCTGGCGGTGCCCGTGCGCGTGGACGAGCTGGATTTGTCCACGCCGGAGCGCACCGCGGCCACGGTGCTCACCACCATCCCGCTGTTCCTGGTGATGGCGGCGTTCGCGGGCGGCATGCAGCTGGCCAGCGACACCATGGCCGGCGAGCGCGAGCGCGGCTCGCTGGAGCCCCTCTTGCTCAACCCCGCCCCGCGCGGCGCGGTGGTGGCGGGCAAGTGGCTGGCCACCTGCGCCATGGCGGCCATGGGCGTGCTGTTGTGTCTGGTGGGTTACTTCCTGGTGGTCAAGCGCGTGCCGCTGGAGGACCTGGGCGTGCGCGCCCGCTTCGACGCGCCGGCCGCGCTGGGCATGCTGGCCGCGGTGCTGCCGCTGGTGCTGGCCGCGTCCGCCGTGCAGATGTGGGTGTCCACCTATGCACGGTCGTTCAAGGAGGCGCAGACGTACCTGTCGCTCCTGATGGTGCTGCCCACGCTGCCCGGGATGATGCTGGCCCTGTCCCCCATCCAGACGCAGACGTGGATGTTCGCGGTGCCGGTGCTGGGGCAGGAGCTGCTCGCGGGCGAGGTGATGCGCGGCGAGTCGCTGGGGCCCGTGCCCTTCCTGCTCGCGCTCGTGTCCTGCGTGGCGGTGTCGGCGGTGGCGCTGCGCTTCACCACGCGGCTGTTGTCCCAGGAGCGCATCATCTTCGGCAGGAGCTAGCGGGCAGGCGCGCGCGGGGTCCCGAGTGTCTTCGGGGCGCCGCTTGGCCTGCGTGTTCGCGTGACAGCGCCAGCGAAGTGCCGTCCAATGTTTCGAGATGACGCTCGAGCGTGAACGAGAAGCCTTGCTGCCCTTCGCCCCGGCCTCGGTGGCCTCCACGGAAGGGGAACCGCGGTTCGGCACGTACCAGGGGGAGCTGCCGGAGGTGGACCTGCCCCGGCTGCTGGGGAAGTGGGCCCCGGGGCGCACCACGCGGCTGCTCAAGCGCAAGCGCTGGCACTACACCTTCGTCGCCACGCGGGAGGTGGCGGCCCTCTTCGCGGTGGTGGACCTGGGCTACACGGCCAACGCCTTCGCGGTGGCGGTGGACCTCCAGGAGAAGAAGCCCCTGTGCGACGTGAGCTTCCTGGGCGTGCCCGGGCCGCTCGCGGAGGTGAGCGACAAGCCGGGCGCGGGGCTCGTGGCGGCCTTCCGCACGCTGGGCGGGCGCATGTCCGTGAAGCGCGGCGAGTCCGACGAGCGCTACCAGGTGGAGGTGGACGTCAGCCGCATGCGCACGCAGTCGCTCCAGTCGTTCCAGTGGAACGGCGAGCTGCTGGTGGCGGGCGGCCCGCCGGCCCTCACCGTCATCGCACCGGTGGAGGGCGACGGCCTGGTCAACGTCACCCAGAAGCGCAGCGGCCTCCTGGCCTTCGGCAGCCTGGAGGCGGGCGGCCGGCGCTTCCGGCTGGACGGCGGCGTGGGCGGCATGGACTACACGCAGGGCTACCTGGCGCGGCACACCGCCTGGCGCTGGGCCTTCGCGGCAGGAAGGCTGGCGGACGGCACGCCCGTGGGCCTCAACCTGGTGGAGGGCTTCAACGAGGGCGTCACCGAGGCCAACGAGAACGCCGTCTGGCTGGGCGACCGGCTCTACCCCGTGGGCCGCGCGCACTTCGAGTACGACGCCAAGGAACTGCTGGACCCGTGGCGCCTGACGACGGAGGACGGCGCCGTGGACCTGCGCTTCAAGCCCATCTACGTGCACCGCGAGGAGCGCAACCTGCGCCTCATCGTGAGCCACTTCGCCCAGCCCGTGGGCATCTTCGAGGGCACCCTGCGCGTGGGCGGCCAGGAGCTGAAGCTGTCCAACGTCCCCGGCGTCACCGAGGACCAGGACATGCTCTGGTAGCGGCCGTGCACGCGAAGGGGGGCGAAACCCTGAGCGCCGGGGAGGGTTCATGGCTGCCCGGGGGCGCGGTGTAGGCTTTCGCGCCCGTGGTTTCGCCTGAGGAGGACTCCGCGCCATGTCCTGCCCGCACTGTGGTCAGCCGCTCCCTGAAGGCCTGTCGTCGCGGACGTGTCCCCACTGCGGCGGGGACGTGAACGCGCCCGGGTCGCCGGTGATGGACGAGGTGGCGGACAAGGCCCGGCGGGCGGCGGACTCGGCGGGCCGCGCGGTGCAGGACGTGCTGGACGACCCGAGGCTGCGCGAGCGGCTGCCCGGGGGCTCG
>NZ_JBKGHJ010000619.1:0-4160 GCF_046520365.1 Corallococcus sp. 4LFB | reverse complement strand
GCCCCTGGTGGTGGCGGTGGTGGCGCTGCGGTCGGCGGCGTTCGACCCGCTGGCGCGCGGCGGTGGCGGGGCTGGCGGTGGGGACGGTGGGGGCGTTCGTGGGCGAGCTGGCGTGTGAGCAGGGCCCCGGACACGTGGCCACCTATCACCTGGGGGCTTGGGCGCTGTTGACGCTCATGACCTGGGCGCTGTCGAAACGACTCAAACCCCGGACCTACGCACCATGAAGCACGACCCCTCGCTCATCTTGACGGAAGACGTGGACGGCGCGCCGGTGCGCATTGGCGCGACGGTGATGGTGGTCCGCACCGAGCCGGAGGACGTCCTCTCCGAGCGCTTCCTGGGCCGCGTGGGCGTCGTCGTGGCGCTGGTGTTCGACGATCCGTCCACGCAGTACCCCGCGGATCCGCTCATCCAGGTCCGCGTGGCCGGCGTGGGCGAGGACCTGTTCTTCGCCCGGGAGCTCGTCGAGGTGCCCGAGGGTCACTTCGTCGCGTTCGGGTCGTCCAGCTCCGGGTAGTGGCGGAAGATGCCCTGCTCGTTGAAGGGCTGGGCGCGCGGCGACTGCTTGTACGCGGCGATGCGGGGGCGCTCGCGGATGCGCTGATGCAGCGCCATCACGCCGGGCACGTCCGGGGCGATGCGGCGCATGGCGTTGGGGAAGGCGTACCGCAGGCCGTCCACCAGCTGGAACAGCGCCAGCTCCGGGTAGGTGAAGTCGCTGCCCAGGAGGTACTTCCCGCCGCCGCGCGGGTTCGCCTTCAGCACGCGCTCGAAGTAGCCCAGGAACTTCGGGATGCGCTGGGTGCGGAAGTCCTCGGCGCGCTGCTTCGCGGCGTCCTTCTGCTCGTCGTAGTACTTCATCACGGCGATGGGATGGTGCGTGTCGTGCGCCTCCGCCACCACGTCCGCGACGGTGAGCTGGAATTGACGGGCGTGCAGCCGCGACGCCTCGTCCGAAGGCACGAGGCCGAAGCGCTCCCCCAGGTACGCGCAGATGTTGGCCGCCTGGGAGAAGACGAGCTCCCCCACCTTGAGCACGGGCGGCGCGAACGCGGGCACGGGGCCCTGGCCCACCATGTCCGCGACGGCCTTCCCGCCGCCGGCTCGCAGGCCCACGTCCACCCAGTCCGCGCCCGCCTCTTCCAGCACCAGCCGCACGAACTCGCCGCGGCCGGGAATGCCGGGCCAGTAGTACAGCTCGAACTTCGCGTCGCTCATCGCCGTCACCTCGCCTAATGCGTTCCGCTGGTGAACTTCAGGCCCATGATGGCGACGATCATCAACGCCAGGAAGAACAGGCGCGCGGGCGTGGCGGGTTCATGGAAGAGCACCATGCCCGCGACGGCCGCGCCGAACGCGCCGATGCCCACCCAGACCGCGTAGGCCGTGCCGATGGGCAGCTGCTTCACCGCGATGGCCAGCAAGCCCATGCTCGCGACGATGGCCGCCGCGGTGAGCACGCTGGGAAGGGGCCGGGTGAAGCCCTGCGTGTACTTGAGCCCTACCGTCCAGGCCACCTCCAGCAGCCCCGCGAGGATGAGGAGGATCCACGACGACGTCATGACGCACGACTCCCGTTCAGGCGTCGTCTTGTCGTGACCGGGTACGGCGCACCTCGTCCGGGCTCGGAGGCCCCACCCCGGGGCTCCCGCACGCGCGCCCACCATAACCGGCACGCCCAGCCACGGCATCCCCCCTTTTCCGAGACAGCCAAGGCATCAACCTGCTAAACTTGAATAACTAGAAATAACAACAAAGCCGTAAGTTTCCAGGAGGCGCCCTTCAATGCAAGCCAAGCATCTCGCCGTGGCCGCAGGCGTGTCGCTGTTCGCGTCCGGGCTGGTCGCGGAGGCAGCGGAGATCTTCCGCAACACCGGAACGCTCACCGGCTGGAGCTCCATCAACCGGGAGCACAACGGCTCCGTGAACGAGGTGACCAACGTCACCTATGAAGGCCCCACCGCCATCAAGGTCACGCAGATCTACGACCCGAACTACACGGGCCGGTACCACTCGGAGGTCGTGAAGAACAACGTGTACCGCCGGGGCGACACGGGCTTCTACGGCTTCGCGTTCCGCCTGCAGCAGGACTGGCAGTTCCAACCCCAGTCCTACAACATCGCGCAGTTCATCGCGGACTTCTCCAACACCGGCTGCGACGACTACATGCCGTCCACCATGGTGTGGCTGTCCGGCAATCAGCTCTACACGCGCGTCAAGCAAGGCACGGTCTGCAACCAGAAGACCGTCACCTTCCCCAGCCTGGCCACCGTCAGCGCCGGGGCATGGCACAAGGTCATCATGCAGGTGAAGTGGGCCAGCGACACCACCGGCTACATCAAGCTGTGGTTCGACGGCGTGAAGGTCCTGGAGCAGTACAACCTGGCCACCACCGTCGCGGACGACCGCTACTTCCAGTTCCGCGTGGGCCTCTACGCCAACGGCTGGCACGACAACGGCTACATGCAGGGCAGCCAGCCCAACCGCAGCATCTGGTTCGACGAGATCGCCGCCGGCACGACGTTCGCCGACGCAGACCCTGCGCAGTGGTAGTCCCGGTGGGCGCGGCGAGGTCCTCCCCCCGCCGCGCCGCCAACCTCACGGCAGCTGCGTCTGGAACGCGGACCAGCGCGTGTGCACCCACTGCCGGATGTACTCCACCTCCTCCGCGTGGGTCTTGAAGTCCTGGCGCAGGTGCCAGTCCGGGAAGTTGCCGTAGCCCCCCTCGTTCACGTCGGGCCCCGTGCTCGGCTTCGCGAAGTCGCGGTACTCCTCCCCCCACCGCGCCTCGTCGCGCTGCGCGTTGGGCCCCAGCTCCCGCACGTAGCCGTCAATCAGCGCCTGCACCGTGGCCTCGCTCACCTCGTGCTTCAGGGCCTGGCGGTAGCGCTCGCGCAGGGGGCCCGCGATGGAGGGCTCCGCCAGCATCCGCTTGAAGAGCAGGTTGTCGGACGCGTAGGTGGGCCGCGCCGTGGCGCTGGTGCGCGTGGTGTCGAAGTTCTGCCCGAAGCTCGCGTCCAGGTCCCACGGGATGAAGCGCCACGGGCCGCCCGTCCTGGGGTCGAACGCGTGATAGGCGTTCTTCCCCTGCGAGTCATTGCCCTGGATGAGCGTATTGAAGATCCACCAGTCCTCGTAGTCGCGCGCCTTCAGCTTCGTGCCGAACTCCTGGCGGAAGGACTCCGCGCTGGAGTCCGCCACCCACGCGACGAAGGCGTCCAGCGGGTCGAAGGCGTGCGGCTGGTTCTGCTCGGGCGTGCCCTCGGACTTCTCGAAGCCGACGTGGAGGTGCGCCTTCGCCTCGCCGTTGCGCTTGAGGCGGGAGAAGTTGGCGTCCGCGTCCACGGCCTTGAAGAGGTCCGAGTCGTCGTCGATGCCGTTCCACTCCATCAGCCGCTTGTCCACGTGGTCCGCCGCCGTGTAGAGCCCGCGGAACTTCTTGTTCGCGTACACCACCACGCTGAAGGTGCGGATGCGCACGGCGTTGGGGGACAGCCGGTTCCACAGGTCGAACGCCAGCCGCGAGCGCAGGTACGAGTTGTCATTGAACGGGGTGATGAGCACCACGCGCTTGCGGTCCTTGAAGCCGTCGCCGAAGACGGGCTCCGAGAACAGGTCGTCCTCCGAGAACTTGAACGTCAGGCTGCGCTTGGGGAACACGCTGGAGGTGGCCCCGCGGTACTTCGCCTGGATGGTGAAGCGGTGGCCCCGGTACACCACCTCCGCGGGCCGGTAGCCGCCGGCCGTCAGGCCCTCGTCCGGGTCGAAGAACAGGTGCACCACGGGCAGCCCGTACTCCTCCGTGTAGGCCACGGGGTCGACGATGTCGACCTTGCCCGGCGCGGTGTCGTTGTTGGCCACGCCCACCTTGAGCGTGCCCGTCTCGCCGGTGGTGCGCTCCTCCAGCGTGAGCCTCCACACCGCGCCCTGGTCGAGCGCGGGCGTCCAGCGCAGCGTGGCGGTGGAGTCGTCGAACGTCGCGCCCGCGGGCAGGTTCCTCACCCCGAAGCGCAGCCCCGCCGCCGTGTAGCCCGTCGCGCACGTCACCTGCGCGGTGAAGGCCTCGCCCTCCAGCACCCAGCGCGTGTCGCCCGCCGTGGGCGCGCAGGTCAGCGGCGCGGTGCCCGCATCCGTCCCACCCGCGTCCGGCGTCCCGG
>NZ_JBKGHJ010000618.1:0-4175 GCF_046520365.1 Corallococcus sp. 4LFB | reverse complement strand
CCGCGTCCGCGCATCCGCCCCCGCGACCGCCGAGTCCTCGAAGGGTACCTCCACCGCCAGCACCCAGGCGTAGTGCGCCACCAGCAGCGCCAGCGACGCGGGCAGGTAGCGCAGGAAGTCCTGCCCGCTGCGCGCCAACGACGGAGCCACCAGCGCCCGGCCCGGCCACAGCACCGCGCGAGGCCCGGGCGCGTTGAGCACGTCGCGCAGCCACTCGCGCACGGCGAAGGGCGCGGAGAGGTTCTCCGGCAGCGGATGGTCGCGCAGCGTGGACAGCAGCATCCCCATCCCCGCCACGAGGACAACGGCCACCACCGTCCACCGCACCGCGCTGCCCCAGCGCCCTCGCGACACCAGCCACGCGCGCACGAAGGAGGCCGCGGTGCCGTGCAGGTAGAGCGTCCCCATGGCCAGCGCCGCGCCCAGGAAGAAGAGCTCCGGCCGGGGGCTGGTGAAGCGCCCCACGAAGAGGGTCGCCGCCAGCGCCGCGAGCATCGCGCTCAGGAGGCCGCGCAGCAGCTTGTAGTGCAGCAGCGCCTGGCGCGTGACGGGCGCGGAGAAGAAGGTCTGCACCTCCGTCTGCGTGAAGGTCAGCGCCGGCCGGTCCGTGCCCAGCACCCACGCCGTCACCAGCGTGGCCAGCACCGACACCTCCAGCGAGAACTCCGCGAACAGCCGCGCGTTGGGAGACACCGCGCGGCCCGTGCCCTGGACGAAGACGCTGCGGCCCACCAGCGAGTACAGGTACGCGAGCCCCACCGCCGCGCCCAGGAGATAGCGCGGGCGCTTCAGCCGCTGCACCTGGCGCACCACCCGGTTGCGCCACGTCCTCACCCAGAGGAACGCCACCGCGCCCGGGAAGCTCACGCCGGCTCGTTCCCCCGCGCCGCCGCCTCCTCCGACGCCGCGCTGGTGATGCGCACGAACAGCTCCTCCAGCGACGCGCCGTCCCCTGCCCCGCCCGCCATCTGCTCGCGGATCTCCGGCAGCGACCCCAGCGCCACCGCGCGCCCTCCGGCGATGACGAGCAGCCGGTGGCACAGCTCCTCCACCAGCGGGAGCAGGTGCGACGACAGCACCAGCGCCGTGCCCTCTTCCGAGCGGCGGCGCAGCGACGCCTTCATCCGGCGGATGCCCAGCGGATCCAACCCCGTCAGCGGTTCGTCCAGGAGGATGAGCCGGGGCTGGTGCAGGAAGCCGCACGCGATGGACAGCTTCTGCTTCATGCCCCGCGACAGCTCGCCCGGCAGCGACTTCTCCCGTCCGGTCAGCTCCATCTCCTCCAGCAGCGCGCGGCCCCGCGCCTCCCAGTCCTCCACGCCGTAGAGGCGCGCGGTGAAGTTCAGGTGCTCCCAGACGGTGAGGTACTCGAAGAAGCGCGGCTCGTCCGGCAGGAACGCCAGCTGGCGCTTCGCCTCCACCGGCGCCACCGCCAGGTCGTGCCCCGCCACCCGCACGCGCCCCACGGAAGGCGGGAGGATGCCGGCCAGGCACCGCAGCGTGGACGTCTTGCCCGCGCCGTTGGGCCCCACCAGGCCCAGCACCTCGCCGGGCGCCACCTGGAAGGTCAGCCCGCGCACCGCCCGCACCGCGCCGTACGTCTTCTCCAGCCCCTCGACGTCCAGCGCCGGTTCCATGCGAGCCCTTGGGTCTCCTCTGTCGAAGCTCAGCCGAGCTTCAGGAGTTCCTTCACGGTGTCCAGCACCACGCGGGCCTGCACGGGCTTCACCAGGTACGCCGTGGCCCCCAGCGCCATGGCCCGCTCGCGGTCCGCGCTCGCGCCCTCGGTCGTCACGACGACGATGGGCACCGCCCGGTGGTCTTCCGTCTGGCGGATGTGGTGGATGAGCTTCAGCCCGTCCATCAACGGCATGTTGATGTCCGTCATCACCAGGTCGAAGCGCCCCTGCGTGGCGAGCTTCTTCAGCCCCTCCACGCCGTCCTGCGCCTCGATGCAGACCACATCCGTCAGGCGCTGGAGCGCGTACATGATGCTGCGGCGCATGGCCTGCGAGTCATCCACCACCAGCGCGCGGATCTGCTGCGACATGGCCCTCAGCCTAGCACCGGCGCGCCGCGCGTCCCGGGTTTGTGCGGCGGCTGTCATGCACCCGGCGATTCACTGCCCGGCGGACTGCTTGCGGCGGCGCACCAGCGCGGCCAGCTCCGAACCGATGTCGTCCAGTGGAAGGACGCGGGTCACCGCCCCGGTGGCGACGGCCTCCTTGGGCATGCCGTACACCACGGCCGTGCTCTCGGACTCCGCCCACGTCTCGCCGCCCTCGCGGCGGACGGCGCGCACGCCCTGCGCCCCGTCCGCGCCCATGCCCGTCAACACCACCGCCACCGCGCGAGGGCCCAGCACCTCCGCCGCGCTCTCGAAGAGCCGGTCCACCGACGGGGGCGTACTTGTCCGCGGGCACCGGCGACGGCGTGCGCAGCTCCAGGCGCCCGGTGCGGTCCGACAGCAGCAGGTGCCGCCCGCCCGGCGCGATGTAGACGTGGCCCGGCGTCACCACGTCGCCCTCGCACGCCTCCGTCACCGTGAAGGGCCCGATGCGGTCCAGGCGCTCCGCGAAGGCCCGGGTGAACTGCGAGGGCATGTGCTGGCCCACCAGCACGCTGACGGCCGGCTCGGAGGCCAGCCCCTCCAGCAGCCGCTGCACCGCGGGAGGCCCGCCCGTGGACGCGCCCACGGCGATGACCTGCGGCACCTCCCCCGACAGCACGGAGCCGCGCAGCGCGGCCCCGTGGCGCCCGCCGGACTTCACGTGGCGGGCGGCGTGCACCTTGCCGAGCAGCTCGCGCCGCAGCTTCTCCAGCGCCGCGGGGGTGCCATCGGGCGGCTTGGCGATGAAGTCGAACGCGCCCAGCTCCAGCGCCTTGAACACGTCCGACTGGTGCGCGTAGCTGGAGATGACGATGACGGGCGTGGGCGACGCGCGCATGAGCAGCCGCAGGAAGGTGTGGCCGCCCAGCCGGGGCATCTCCAGGTCCAGCGTCACCACGTCCGGCTTCAGGTCCAGGACCTTCTTGAGCCCCTCCTCGCCGTCCTGCGCCCAGTCCAGCACCCTCACGTCGGAGGAGGACTCCAGGAGCGTGGTGAGCGTGCGGCGGTTGGTGGCCGAGTCGTCGATGACGAGCACCGTGAGCGGGCGTGACATCAGCGGCCCTCCCCGCCCGGCAGCTCGGGCCGGCGGTACACGAGGTCGCCCTTCAGGTGCACCAGCTCGAAGTCCGCGCCCAGGCTGAGCAGGTTCTCCGCGTGGCCCAGCAGCAGGTAGCCGCCGGGGCAGAGCCGGTCGCGGATGACGCCCAGCACGCGGCGGCGCGCGGCCTGGTCGAAGTAGATCATCACGTTGCGGCAGAAGACGACGTCCGTGCGCGGCACCAGCTGGCTGCCCGCCACGTCCGCCAGGTTGTGGTGGCCGAAGCTCACCCACGCCTTCACGTCGTCGCGCACGCGGACGCGGTTGACGCCCACGGGGATGAAGTAGCGCTCCAGCAGGTCCGGCGGCGTCGCGCGCAGCGCGCTGGGGCCGTACTCCGCGCGGCGGGCCACGGCCAGCACGCGGCGCGACAGGTCCGTGCCAATGACCTCCACGTCCCAGTCGTTGAAGCGGCCGCTGTCCTTCAGCAGCATGGCCAGCGTGTACGCCTCCTCGCCGGAGGAACACCCCGCGGACCACAGCCGCAGCCGCCGCGTGTGCGCGTTGCGCTTCTCCAGGATGGGGAGCAGCTCCTCGCGGAAGGCCTTGAGCTGCGCGGGTTCGCGGAAGAAGTACGTCTCGTGCGTGGTGAGGGACTCCACCGCCGCTTCCAGCTCCGCGTGGCGAAGAGCGTCGTAGCGCAGGTAGCGGTGGTAGGAGCCGAAGTCCTGGATGCCCAGCGCCTCCAGCCGGGGCCACAGCCGGCGCTCCATCACGAACTTCATGTTCTCGTGGATGAGGATTCCGCAGTGCGCGTAGACGTGGTCGCGCAGCAGCCGGAACTCCTCCAGCGTCATCTCCGGGCGGCCCTCGTCGAAGCGTGGCATCCGAGTCCTCCCCTCACCGCCCCGACGACAGCCGGGCCACCGCGTCCGCCAGCGCCGCGCGGGCCAGCGCGTCCGCTCCACCGACAACGCCTGCTCCAGCGCGAGGAGGCACTCCGGCCGCCCCAGGCCGCCCAGCACG
>NZ_JBKGHJ010000617.1:0-4180 GCF_046520365.1 Corallococcus sp. 4LFB | reverse complement strand
GCGCCACCTGCGCGCGCGCGAACAGCAGGCCCGCGGGGGCCATGGCGCCGTAGGGGCTGGTGCCCCGGGCCTGGAAGGGCGGCAGCGGCAGCTTCGTCGCCGTGCCCTCCACCTTCAGCCCCGTCGCCGTGCCGTCCAGCGCCACCACGCCGTCCTTCGTGGACACGAACAGCACGCCCGGCAGCGCGGCCATCCGCGCGTCCGCCGCCGGAGCCTTGCGCGCCACCAGCTTCGCGGCCTCCTTGCGGAGCGCGTCGTCGGAGTCCGTGCTCAGGAAGGCGCAGGCCTCCTGGCCCTTGAGGACGTAGCCCCCGAAGCCCCCCGTGGCGCTGGGGGCGCGCAGCGTCGTCACGCCCTTCACCGTGCCCGCCCTCACGTCGCCGTTGCGCGCGAGCACGTTCGCGGTCGCTTCCTGGAACACCTTCGCGTCCTTCACCCGCGTGCACGCGATGCGGCCGTCCTGCCGCATGGACACGGACAGCGGCCCCGCCGCGTCGATGCCCAGCGCCTCCATCGCCTCCGGCTTCGAGAGGTCGAGCGGCAGCAGGGGGTGCAGCTCACCGCTCCACGACGCCGGGCTCAGCATCTGCGAGTACGCCCCCGCCCGGGTCAGGAACGCGTTCAACCCCTGCACCTGGTCGAGCTGGGGGATGTGGAGGACCGTCACCGTGGAGGCGGCGACGCGAGGCGCGGGTGCGGCCGCCAGCGTGGCGGCAAGAGCGAGGGCGAGCATCCCCCCACCTGAAAGCGCCCCACCGCCCCTGTCAAGGCGCTCCCACCCGGGACGCCCACCACCAACGTCCGCAAGGCGCCCCGCCCGCCCTACGCCGGCAGCCGCCCCGTGTTGGCCCAGTCAATCATCCGCTCCGCCAGCTCCTCCGCGTCGCGGCGCAGGCAGGCCAGCTGCAACACCTCGTCGTCCGTGCACGCCAGCGCCAGGCGCACCCGCACGCTGTCCACGAAGCGCAGCACCTGCCCGATGCTCAGCGACGCCCGGTCCTCCAGCGCCCCCGCGAACCGCGCCACGTCCGCCTCCACCGCGCAGCCCTCCGCCAGCAGCGCCGCCACCAGCGCGGACCTCTCCACCCGGTGCTCGCGCGACCGCCCGTCCTGGAGCTGGCGCCGCCACGGCCGCGCCTCCCACCGCGCCCCGCCGGCGCCCATGGACTCGGCCCCGCACTGTGTCCGCGACTCCATCGCTTGCAGCATCAGCGCCCCCTCTTCCAGGACCCGGGTCCGTCCTCGGGCATGACCGGCGTCGGGCCTCCGCGCCCCGCGCGGGCTGGAGGCTTTGCTGGAAAAACGCTTTGGTCCCGGTTTCTTGACGGCCCCGAGGGACGTTCGAACTGTCATACGCGGACACCTCCGTCAGGTCTGCTTTGAGGGAATTGTCGGAAGGGGTCCCGGGTGGCTCGGGGACGGGGGGCGGGGGCGGATGTCTTCCCGGGGACAGTGGGCGGCCCCGGGGACGGATTGGGCCGGACCCCGGATTTCCCGCATCGTTCGGAGTCCTGGTTCCGGGGGGCGGGGTCGTCGGCCGCGTCCTTGTCGGGACCGTCACGGCCTTCCGGGGGGAAGCCATGTCGAACCTGCTCGACCTGCCACGTCAGGCGTTGATGGACCTGCGCTCGCGTCTCAGCCACCTGCCGCTCGTGTCCCACCTTCACCGGCGGCACGCGCCCAACAGCCTGGCCCTGTCCAGCCCCTCGCCGCAGGACTCGGTGCTGGCGGACCCGCAGCGCGTGGAGGTGTGGCGCCGCGCGGTGGAGCGCTACGTGCGCCCCAACCAGGTGGTGGTGGACGTGAAGGCCGGCACCGGCCTGCGCACCTTCCTGGCCGCGCACCAGCAGCCTCGCAAGCTGTACGCGGTGGATGACTCGCGCCTGCTGGACACCACGCAGTGGGTGGCCCGCCGCAACGGCCTGGACCGCATCGCCTTCGTGCGCGAGCCCACCTGGCACTTCCAGCCGCAGGAGAAGGCGGACGTGCTGCTGCACGAGCTGCTGGGGGATGCGCTGCTGGACGCGGGGCTGGTGCCGCGGATGCTGGACTTGCGCTCGCGGCTGCTCAAGCCGGGGGGCCGCATCCTCCCCAACCGCTTCGAGGTCTTCGTGGAGCCGGTGCAGCTGCGCGAGGAGGCGTGCGTCCCGTTCATCTGGACGCAGCACCTGCCCCACGTGGACTTCCGCTGCCTCCAGTCCCTGCGCGAGGCGATGAGCCCGTCGTACTTCACGCGCCTGGTCCGCTCCTACGAGGTGGACCACCTGCTGTGCGAGCCGGAGCCCGCGTTCGGGTTCGACCTGGAGACGATGCGCGCGGACGCGCTGCCTTCGCGCGTGCGCATCCGGCGGCCGGTGGAGGAGGACGGGCGGGTGGACGGCTTCTGCCTGTTCTACAGGGTCGCCTTCGACGCGGAGCTGGCCTTCGACGTGTCCCCGCTGCGCGAGCGCAACACCACGGCGATGACGCTCCTGCGCGTGGAGCCCCGCGAGTTCTGCCGCTACGACACGCTGGACTTCGAGCTGGAGCTGCCCAATCCGTCCGACCCGCGCACCTGGCGGTGGCAGTTCACCTGACGGCAGTGCCGGAGCCCGGAGTGATGCCCGGTGGACAGCCGTGCCGCCTCCGGGTGTCGCCGCGGGTGGGCGCACTGCCTAGCTTGCACTCCACATGCGACCGTACCGGCTCCTCGTCCTGCTCCTCGTCTTCGCCGCCGCGCTGCCCGCGGCGGCCCAGGCTCCGCGCACCGTGGCGGGTGTGTGCGGCCGCGCCAACTGGGTCTGCGTGTCGGAGTGCATCGACGCGGAGTGCGTCGACAAGTGCTTGCGCGAAGGGTGCGAGGACGCGCTCGACCGGCTGAAGGCCTGCACCAGCAAGGCGGCCTGCGCGCCGGACGACACGGCGTGCGCGGCGAAGTCGTGCGGGCGCACCTGCGAGAAGTCCTTCGAGCCCGCGCCCAGGAGCCCGGAGAAGCGGGTGGCCCACCCGTGCGAGGGCGACAAGGCCCCCAGGGGCACCCCGGTCCCCAAGGAGCTGGTGGGCACGTGGGTGCTGTCCGCGGCGAGCATCCCGGACGTGGACCAGGGGCAGGCGGAGCGCATCGACGTGCAGCCCCGGTCCGACTACGCGCGGGCGCTCCAGCTGACGCCCGAGGGGTGCTTCGTGCTGAGCACGCAGCTGGATGACGCGACGCTGGGGCGCGGCAGCACGCTGGACGTGCGCGCGTGGGGCAGGGTGGAGGTGAAGGACGAGGAGCGCCTGGCGCTGCGCACGCAGGACGGGCAGGCCGTGGGCCCGGTGTGCGGCAAGGAGCGCGTGGTGCCCCTGGCCAGCGGCAAGTTCAAGGGCGGCGAGTTCAAGTACGCCACCGAGGAGGACTCGCTCATCCTCACGGTGCCGGACGCCACGCGGCAGACGTTCCAGTTCGAGCGGGAGAAGCAGGAAGCGCCGGAGCCTCAACCCAAGCCTTGAGGAGGACCTTGCCCCCACGGGGCGCACGGGTGAGAAGGACGCCATGGCAGGCCGCGAGCGGATGGCGAGCATGGACGCGGCGTGGCTCCAGATGGAGGAGCCCGCGAACCTGATGATGATCACCGCGGTGCTGTGGTTCGACGGCGCCGTGGACCGCGAGCGGCTGCTCACGCTGCTGCGGGAGCGGCTGGTGGAGCGCTACCCGCGCTTCCGGCAGCGGGTGGTGCCCGGGCCCCTGGGCGCGCCGCACTGGGAGGACGCGCCGGACTTCCTCCTGGAGGAGCACCTGTCCACGCTGCGCGTGCCGGCCTCGACGGGGCTCGCGGGGCTGGAGGCGCTCGTCGGGGACTGGATGGGCGTGCCGCTGGAGCGCTCGCGTCCGCTGTGGCACTTCCACCTGGTGCACGGCGCGCAGGGCGGGGACGTGCTGCTCGCGCGGCTGCACCACTGCATGGCGGACGGCATCGCGCTGGCGCGGGTGCTGCTGTCGCTCACGGAGCCGGTGGACGCGGCGGGGGCTCCCGAGCGCACGGAGGCCCCGGAGGTCTGGAGTGGAGGCGCCCCCTCCGAAGCGGAGCGGCGGCCCCAGGCTCCAGGCTGGATGCGGCTTGCCCGGGGCGCACGCTCGGCGCTGCGGAAGGGGCGCGGAGCTGGTGCGCGAGCCCATCCTCGCGGGGGGACCTGGTGCGCGAGGGCGCGAAGGGCGCGG
>NZ_JBKGHJ010000616.1:0-4183 GCF_046520365.1 Corallococcus sp. 4LFB | reverse complement strand
CGCGGCGCTGCTGCCCATCGCGGTGGCGCTGGTCCTCCCCGGCGACGCGACGGGCGAGGCCGCCCTGTTCGCGGGAGGCTCCGGCCTGCTGTACGCGGCGCTGGGCGCGGTGGAGCGCAGCCGGATGTTCGGTGCGTTCGCGGCGGCCGCCTGCAACCTGGCGCTGCTGCTCGCCGCGCTCGCGTTCGGCCTGGAGGGGCTGGAGGTGTACCTGGCGCCGCTGGGGCTGCTGCTCCTGATGATGGGACAGCTCTTCACGTCCAGCCTCCCGCACGCGGCGCGCAACGCGGTGCGCGTCCTGGGCGGGCTGCTGCTGTACGTGCCCGCGGCGGCGAAGCTGGCGGCCCGGATGGGCGAGTCCGCGGACGGGACGTACGCGGTGGTCTTTGGCGCCGTCTGTCTTCTGGGGGTGGCGGTGGGCATGGCCTTGAGGATCCGCGCCTACCTGGCCCTGGGGACGTTGTTCCTCCTGCTGGACGTGGTGGCCAACCTGCTCGACGCGGGGCTCCGGGACCACCGCATCGGCTTCCTGGTGATGACCCTGGCGGGCCTGAGCATCGTCACCGGCCGCGTGATGGCGACCCTCAAGCGGCGGGAGTGGGAGCTGCTGCTGGGGCGCGTGCGCGTCCAGCTGCGTGGGTGGGATTGAGGCCCCGGGCCGCCCCCAACGTGGGGCCTCCGGGGCACGGACGGATTCCGTGCATCGTTTCGCTCCCCGGGGGCTCCTGGGAAACGTGAACGCGTCCTTCAAAGCCCTGCCGGTGTGCCTGTTCCTGCTCCTGACCGCGCGTGTCCAGGCCGCACCGCCCGTCGCGCCGAAGCCCGGGCCCGCACGGTCCGTGAGCGGCCCGTCCGACGCCGAGCGCTACGCGCGCCGCTGCCAGTCCCAGACGTCCAGCGCATCGCCCGGCCCCAGGGGACGATGCTGTGGGGCACCAAGCGCAGCTGGGACGCGGAGAAGCCGTCGGACGAGCGCACCAGCGTGCTCGTGTCCGTGGCGCTGGACTCCCCCCGGCAGGCGGAGGCCGGGGTGACGGCCCTGCGCTTCGAGGGTGGCCGCCTGTGGGCGGTCCCCGCACCGGAGACCGGGGCGACGGCCAGCGACGTGGTGGGCACCGTGCTCCAGGGCACCGCCAGCGACGGCAAGCCCGTGGAGGTGGCCATCTGCGGCGCGGAGCCCGCGGCGGATGATCCGGGCCGGGTCTTCTACCGCATCGAGGCCTGGAACGCGGTGGCGCGCGAGTGGGAGAACCCCTGCGTCGCGCTGGACCGCTCCCCCGCGCCCCGGGCGCTCGCGGTGGGCGGCGTGTGGGACGCGAGCGGGGCCCACGCCGACGCTGCGGACCGCGTCACCTTCGCGTGTGAGAACGGCGCCATCTCCAAGTGCATCCTCTGGGGCTACGCGCCCTGGGCCTCGCGCGACGGGCAGTCGCTGGCCGGGCTCCACCAGGCGTGCACCCGGCTGGCCCGCGCGGACTACTGCGGCAACGGCCGGAGCCACACGCGCCAGGACACCACCATCGACATCTATGACGGGATGGGCGTGCTGGAGCGCGCGACCGAGGTGACGCGGGAGTGGGACCCGGCGAAGGGGTCCTTCGAGGCGGCCTGGGCCCCCGACGGCGCCACCTGCCTCTCCCGCACGCGGGATAACCGCGCGCTGGACCTCATCCTCCAGGAGTGCCCCGGCCGGTTCCAGGCGGACACGGGCAACGCGGGCGACGCGGGCGAGCGCTGCACGGTGCGCCGCGGCGACGTGAAGCCCGGGGCCGCGCTGCTGCGCAACCTGTCCTACGGGCCTCCGAAGGCGGACGCCGCGCGGGAGCGGTAGGTCAGCCCTCGGACGGCGGCTCGCGCTTCTCGTCGAGCAGCTGGCTGAGGGTCAGGTCCAGCTGGCTGTCCACGAAGGCGATGAAGCTCTGGAAGTCCTCCGTGGAGAGGCCCAGCTGTTCCTGGAGGCGGCGCCGGGTCTCCGCGTAGACCTGCTGCTGCACCCGCTTGAGCCAGCGGGAGATGGTGGACTGGTTGACGCGGAAGAGCGGCGCCATCTCATACG
Source organism: Corallococcus sp. 4LFB (assembly GCF_046520365.1). Lineage (NCBI taxonomy): Bacteria > Pseudomonadati > Myxococcota > Myxococcia > Myxococcales > Myxococcaceae > Corallococcus > Corallococcus sp. 4LFB. The sequence goes on along the minus strand of NZ_JBKGHJ010000616.1, from coordinate 2,127 downwards.
TGGAGAGCCGGTCGGCGAAGTGGAGGCGGAGCAGATGGCGGTCCTCGGCCGACAGCGTGGAGGCGGCCTCGCGCACGGCCTGGCGGAAGGCCGCGTGGTGGCGGCGCTTCATCACGTCCAGCTCCGGATCCAGGCCCTGCGCGGGCAGCGCCTTGAACAGCTCCTCCGCGTCGTCGTCCGTGGAGGGCTTCTCCTGGCCGCGCAGCTTGTTCGCGATGCGCCCGGCGATGACGACCACCCAGCTCAAGAGGCCGCCCCGCCCCGTGTAGTCCGCGATGGCGGGCGTGTGTCCGGCGTTGGCCACCAGCAGCTTCACGCCCACCCGCTGGCGGACCTCGTCGATCATCGCGTCGGGTTGCCGCAGGCCGCGCAGCCGCTCCGGCAGCCGGGCCAGGTAGTGGCGCTCCAGGGCCTCGTGCGCGGCGGAGTGGCCCTGGAGGCACGCGCACGCGAGGTACAGCTCCGCCAGGGACAGGCCGGAGACGAGCGGCGCGATGGGGGTGGTGGGGCTCGCCGGGGGGAGCCGCTCCGCGACGTGGGTCACGAAGCTGGTGGCGGGCAGCGCGACCCCGGGCCAGCGGGCCTGCGCGTCCTCCCAGGCGCGCGACAGCAGGGCGTCGAGCGCCGCGAGGTCCTCCGGCGAGGGGGGCACGAAACGCGTCTTCGTGTGCGAGAGGAAGGTCGCGGCCAGTGCGGGCACCTGGGACATGCGCAAGGCCATACCATGCCGCGCCCCCGCCCGCCCCCACGCACGCCGCGTGCACAGCGCGGGAGGCACTGTCCGCGGGTGTCATTGAACGCCGCGCGCCCCGTGGCTAGCGTGACGGCCCGGCCCCCGTGATCGCGACCCCTTCCAGCTGCCTGACCGACGAGGTCCTGGTCGAGCTCCTCGAGGACCAGCTGACGGACGAGGCGCTGGCGCAGGTGCACCGCCACGCCGCCGGGTGCGCGGAGTGCCGCGGCCTGCTGGCCACGCTCACGCCCGGCATCCAGCGCTCGGAGGTGGACGCCCCCCGGGAGCGGGAGACGGACAGCCTGCCGCCGGAGCCGGTGCCCTGGACGCCGCCGCCCACGTTGCGATGCGTTCCGCCTGGAGCGCCCGCTGGGCCGGGGGGGCATGGGCATCGTCTACCTCGCGCACGACACGTCACTGGACCGGCGCGTGGCGGTGAAGTTCATGGCGGCGGCGCGGCCGGATGAGCGCTTCCGCGACCTGTTCACGACGGAGGCGCGGGCGCTCGCGCGGCTGCAGCACGCGAACATCGTCAGCGTGTTCAGCGTGGGCGCGGTGGACGGCCATCCGTACATCGTCTCCGAGTACGTCGTCGGAGAGACGCTCGCGGAGCTGCCCCTGCCGGTGCCGTGGCGGCGGGTGCTGCCGCTGGGCGTGGGCCTGGCGCGGGGGCTCGCGGCGGCGCACCGCCAGGGCGTCCTCCACCGCGACCTCAAGCCCTCCAACGCGCTCGTCACGCGCGAGGGCGAGGTGAAGCTGCTCGACTTCGGCCTCGCGGAGCGCTTCGACGTGGGCGCGGAGCTGGCGTCCGGCTCGCCGCTGCTCGTGGGCACGCTGCCGTACATGGCGCCGGAGGTGATTGCCGGAGGTCCCGCGAGCGCCCGCAGCGACCTGTACGCGCTGGGCCTCATCCTCCACGAGCTGTGCACGGGCCAGGTGCCCCGCCGCGCCTCGCGCCGTCCGGAGGACACGCCGCCCCGCGCCGCGCTGGGCCCGGAGGTGGACCCGGACTTCGCCGCCATCATCCTGCGCTGCCTCGCGGTGGATCCGCACGAGCGCTTCGCTTCGGCGGAGGCGCTGAGCGAAGCGCTGGAGCAGCTGGAGCGCTCCATCGCGCCCGCGCCGCTGGGCGCCGGCAATCCCTATCGCGGCCTGGCGCCGTTCGCGGCCGAGCACCGGTCGCTCTTCTTCGGACGCGAGGGCGACATCCGCGCCGTGCTGGAGCGCCTGCGCACGCGCCCGCTGGTCCTCGTCGCGGGCGACTCTGGAACGGGCAAGTCCTCGCTGTGCCGCGCGGGGGTGCTGCCCCGGGTGCGGCCGGAGACCTGGGCGACGGGCGGGAGCCGCACGTCCTCACGCTGTGGCCCGGCCACCGCCCGCTCGAAGCGCTGGCC
>NZ_JBKGHJ010000615.1:0-4226 GCF_046520365.1 Corallococcus sp. 4LFB | reverse complement strand
CCGCCGCCACCGCCCTCCGACGACCTGGACGAGGACGAGGACGACGACCGGCCGGGGACGAGCTGAACACGTCGGAGAAGACGCAGATCCGCCCGCGCCGGAGCGTCCGACGCCGGTTAGCCGCGCCGTGGCGCGGGGACCCTCCGGGTTCCCCGTGCACCGGCGACGTGTCGCGTCCACGCGGGCGCCCGGCGCCGGACACCGGCGTCGCCCCCGGGTGGGTGGGGCCCTGTCCCACCACGCGGGTCCGCGAATCCTGACCTTGCGAGGAGGGCGGGTCGGGGAGAAAGTGCTCCCGTGTTGATCCCCTTCCTCGCCGCGCTCACCCTGGTGGTCGCCCAGGCGCCCGCGCCCCCCTCCTCCGCGAAACCCGTCACCGTGCTGCTGGCGCCCACGGACGTGACGCGGGGAACGCCGCGCTACCTCATCGGAACGGCCCAGGAGCACGTGGCCGAGCAGCTCAAGGCCCGCGGCCTGGAGGTGATCCGCGTGGAGGACGTGACGCGCACCCTGCCGAAGAAGAAGCGCACGGCGATGATGCGCTGCAACCGCACGCAGCCGTCCTGCATCGCGTCGCTGGGCATCGCGGCGAAGACGGACGTGGTGATGGTGACGGAGATTGGCCCGTACCTGAACGCGTACAAGGCGGGCGTGCGCGTGTACACGGCGCATGACGGCGCGCCGCTCGTCGAGGAGTCCGTCCCTGGCGTGAGCGCGGACCAGGTGCTGGAAGCGCTCAGCAAGTCGCTGGACGTGGTGGTGCCGCGCACGCTGCGGGTGCTGCGTCCGGAGCCGGTGGCGCCGCCGCCGGTGACGCCGCCCGTGGCGCAGCCGACGCCCAACGTGACGCCGGGAGAGAAGCAGCCGGTGCCGGTGCCGGACCTGACGCCGGGCGTGCAGCCGCCCACGGACCTGGGCCTGAGCGGCACAACGACGGTGGAGACGCCGGGACGGCGCAAGTGGGCGTGGGTGCCGGCGGCGGGCGGCGTGGTGCTCGCGGGGGTGGGGACGGTGTTCTACGTGCAGTCGCGCGGGAAGCTCAGCGACCTGAACAACAACGAGTTCCCCACGCTGGCGGAGGCAGAGGAGGTCCGCGACGCCGGCAAGCGCTCGCAGACGATTGGCGTGGTGGGCATGGGAGTGGGCGCGGCGGCCATCGCGGCGGGCGCGCTGATGTACTTCCTGCCGGTGAAGCAGACGAATGTTCAGCCGTCCGTGACGCTCACGCCGCAGGGCGGTGGAGTGAGCTTCGCCGGGACGTGGCAGTGAGCACGGGGAAAGCCATGCGGAACCTCTGGAAGGTCGGCGCGCTGAGCGCGGTGTTCGGTGCGGTGCTCGGCATGGGCGGCTGCAGCGACTTCGAAGCCGCCTATGAAGGCTGCCAGGACGCGGGCCGCTGCGGACCGCAGGCGAACGGGGATGGCGGGACCGACGGCGGGGAGGACGCGGGTTACGACTGCGAGCCCGTCCCCAATTCAGGGCCTGACCTTCCCGATGATGAGGGAAGGGACACCGACTGCGACGGCGTGGATGGCGTCGCGGACGCGGGTTACTTCGTGGACTCCCTGACCGGCAGCGACACCGCCGACGGCTCCCAAGAGCATCCCTTCAGCACGCTGGGCCGGGCCCTGGAAGCCATCCAGACCGCGCCCTCGGGACGCACCACGATCTACCTGGCGCGGGGCACGTACAGCGCGGACACCACGGAGGTGGTGGGCCTGCCTGTTTCCATCCATGGCGGGTACAGCCGTCGAGGGACCAGCAAGGCCTGGGACAGGTATGTGGACGGCGGCACGCTGATCGCTGGCGGTACGGTGGCCTTCACCGTCCGCGACGTGACCAGCGATCGCGTCCTCCTGGACGGACTCCACATCGCCTCCAGCGACGCGCTCCAGTTCAGTGGCGCATCCATCGGCCTCCGGGTCATCCACACCACGGACCTCCAGCTCCACAACACCGTCGTCGAAGCAGGGCGAGGTGGACCGGGTGAGGCGGGCGCGGTGGGTAATGGGGGTGCGGCGGGCGCGCCAGGCACTGACGGCGGTTCAGCGAAGGGCAGCACTGCTGGCGACCAGGGGCCGGGCGGTGTGCCCTCGTGCTCGGTCAATGGCTCGGGCGTGGGTGGCACGGGAGCCAACGGCGTCGGCCGGGACTTCGGAGACACCGGTGGCACAGGCGAGCCCGACACCGCGGGAGGACTGGGCGGTGGAGATGGAGGTCCCGTCCTCAGCAATGGCGTCTACACATGCACGGGAGGCCAGGGCGCTGACGGAGGAATCGGCAACCCGGGCATGGATGGACTCCTGGGTGACGCGGGCACGGGAATGGGCCTGCTGAACCCGGATGCGGGTCTTTGGGAGCCGCAGGCCCTCCAGCGCGGCGCCAGCGGGACCCCAGGCCGTATTGGCGCGGGGGGCGGTGGCGGCGGGAGTGGTGGCGCGTGCTCGGACCGCAGCGTCAATGCGAGCGAGAACGCCGCCTCGGGTGGCGGAGGAGGCGGAGGCAGTGGGGGTTGTGGCGGTGAGCCCGGAACCGGCGGTGGCGCGGGCGGCGCATCCATCGCAATGGTCCTCATCGACTCCCACGCCACCGTGGGCGTCAACTCGCGGCTGACGACCCGAGGCGGTGGCCCGGGCGGCAGGGGCGGCGACGGCGGCGTGGGTGGACCGGGCGGCGAAGGAGCACTTGGCGGCATCGGGGCCGATGTGTCCGTGATCAGCAAGCTCCCGACCCGCTACACCACCTACGGTGGCAATGGCGGCAACGGAGGAAGGGGCGGAAAGGGAGGCCAGGGAGGTGCGGGTGGAGGGGGCGCCGGGGGTCCTTCGATTGGTATCTGGTGTGCCCAGGACGCGAGGGTCACCCTCGAGGACGGCGGAATGGTCGATCCTGTCGGCGGTGGCACCGGGGGAGAGGGCCCTGGACACCCAGGCGACAAGGGCGTCCAGAGCCCCTCTGTCGGCTGCACCTTCGTCGACGCCGGAACGCCCTGACCCACCGCATCGCCCGCTGGGTGACAGCGGCGGGTGAGAAAACGAGACCCGGGGGCAGGTGCTTGTTTGCTTGCCCTGCATCCACGGGCCGTGACTTCGCTTCCCGGGATTTCACCTGTTACGCTCCCCCGTGGTGGAGATGTCTTCCGAGCTGATCTGCGAAACCTGCGGCCTCACCGTTCCGTCCGAGACGGCGGTGTGCCCTCGCGACGGCACCGTCGTGCTGTCGTCGTTCCATCCGACTCCACCGGAACCGAAGGTCATCGTGGAGCACCCCGGTAACGAAGCCATCGCCCCCACCGACCCCCTCATCGGCCTGAAGCTGGGCGAGTACGAGCTGCGCTCGCGCATCGGCGTGGGCGGCATGGGGCTCGTCTACGACGGCATCCAGCCCCTCATCGGCAAGCGCGTCGCCGTGAAGGTGCTGCGCCCGGAGTTGGCGCACTCGTCCGAACAGGTGGCCCGCCTCCTCGCGGAGGCCCGCGCCGTCAACGCCATCCGCCACCGCGGCATCATCGACATCTTCGGCTTCGGCCAGCTCCCCGACGGTCGCCAGTACATCGTCATGGAGTACCTGGACGGTCAGCCGCTGGACGCCATCCTCGCGGAGAAGGGCCGCCTGCCCGTCCCGGAGGCCCTGTCGCTGCTGGATGAAGTGCTCGCCGCCCTGGGCGCCGCGCACGGCGCGGGCGTGGTGCACCGCGACCTCAAGCCCAGCAACATCTTCCTGGTGCGCCAGCCGGACGGCTCGCGCTACGTGAAGCTGCTGGACTTCGGGCTCGCCAAGCGCGGCGAAGGCCCCACCGTCCGCACCGCGCAGACGCGCACCGACATGGTCGTCGGCACCCCGGAGTACATGGCGCCCGAGCAGGCCCGCGGCCAGTCCGTGGGCCCCATGACGGACCTGTACGCCATGGGCGTCGTCACCTTCGAGATCATCACCGGCCGGCTGCCCTTCATCGGCAGCTCCCCGGTGGACCTGCTCATGAAGCACGTGGAGGCGCGCCCGCCCCGGCCGTCGGAGTTCGTCCCCGACCTGCCGCCCGCCGTGGACGCCTTCATCCTGCAGATGCTCACCAAGGACCCGGAGACGCGCCCCAACTCCGCGGATGTCCTGCGTCAGCACCTGGCCAAGCTGCGCCGCACCCTGCGGGCCACGCGCACAAACCCACCGGGCCCCGCCCCCGTCGAACCCGCGCCGCCCAAGCCCACCGCCGAGCCCGACGAATCTCC
>NZ_JBKGHJ010000614.1:0-4233 GCF_046520365.1 Corallococcus sp. 4LFB | reverse complement strand
CCGGCCTTCGGGGCCGGGGTGGCCTGCGCGACGGCCGGAGCGCCGGGGGGCGGCGGGCACGGCGGCCTGGGTGGCCGTGGGCTGGGCCAGGAACAGCGCCATCACGAGGAACTCAATCACTCCGTCGCTCCACCCAGCACGGCGTGGACCGTGCCCTCGAAGGTGAACGTCTGGTCCGCGGCGGACAGCGTGAAGCGGTCCGCTCGCATCTGGTAATCGGGGCCCTTCATCGTCACGCCCTCGTCGCCATGGGCCCGCCGCGCGTCCGAGTCGTAGGTGAGCCGGGGGGTGTTGGCCACCAGGCCCTCCGCCGTGCGCACGACGACGCCGCCCGTGCCCGTCCACCGTTTGGACGCGAGGCTGCCGTCCATATTCGGCGCGGTGATGGTGGTGCCTCCCGGCGAGGTGGGGGTCGAGTCCCGGGCCCCCTCCCCGGGGGGCAGGCGCACGACGACGTCGGTGGCCTGCACCTCGCCGCCCGCGCGCCGGTAGAGGACGCGCGAAGCGGTGCCGGAGACCTGGAGCGCGTCGCCCTCGTAGGAGCGCAGGCCGCGCGCCTCCAGCACCACGTCCGGGCGCGGCTCGTTCGCGGCGCCCGGGGCCGGACGGCGCGGCGCGCAGGCGGTGGCGAGGAGTCCCAGGAAGCTCAAGGCAAGCAGGCGCGGCACAGGGCCCTCCTTATCACCGCGCCGGGGCGGACGGTGCGCCGGCAAGGGCCGGGGGAACGTCCTGGGGAGGACGCGTCTTCCAGCGCTGGTGCATCCACACCCACTGTTCGGGGGCGCGGCGGATGGCCGCCTCGATGCGCTGCGACAGGGCGGCGGTGAGCGCCTGCACGGCCGCTTCACGCTCCGTCGCGGCCGGGTGCGGCACCTCCTCCATGGTGAGCCGGTAGCCTTCGCCGTCGCGCTGGCAGAAGCCCACCACCACCGCCGCGCCGGTGCGCAGCGCCAGGTCCGCCGCGGCGCGCGGGGTGGCCGCCAGCTCCCCGAAGAAGGGCACGAAGACGGACTGCACCCTGGTGTCCTGGTCGATGAGGATGCCCAGGATTTCGCCGCTCCGCAGCGCGCGGAGCATGGCCCGGGCCGCGCCCTCCTGGCCGCGCCAGATGCTGCGCACCCCGCCCTTCGCCCGGAAGTCCTCCACCAGGGCGGTGAGGCGCGGGTCGCTGGTCTCCTTCGCGATGCTCTGGCTGGGGTAGCCCGCCCTGGCCACGCGCCGGGCGAGCAGCTCCCAGTTGCCCACGTGGCCGGACACGAAGACGACGCCCTTCCCCTTCGCCAGCGCGGCCTCCAGCACCCGGCGGTCCTCGTCCGGCCAGGACACCAGGGACTCCAGCCCGGCCTCCAGCGCGCGCGAGGAGGCCACCTCCAGGGCGGCCGCGGCCAGGTGGCGGAAGGCGTCACGGGCGAGTGCGTCACGCTCGGCGTCGGTCCGGTCCGGGAAGGCGCGGGCCAGGGACTTGAGCGCCTTCTTCCGCTCCCCGCCCGCCAGGGCGTAGGCCCAGCCGCCCAGCGTCATGCCCAGGGTGCGGGCCGTGCCCAGCGGCAGGAACTGGAGCACGCGCAACATCCCGGCGATGAGCAGGTAGCGCAGGTAACGCTTGAGGCGCTTTGTTAAAGGGGGACGCTCCACGAAGCGTCTCCATATCCCATGCGCGAATACAACTTCGACGGCCTCATTGGCCCGACCCACAATTACGCCGGCCTCTCGCCGGGCAACCTGGCGTCACAGCACCACGGCGGCCAGCCCAGCCACCCCCGGGAGGCGGCGCTCCAGGGGCTGGAGAAGATGCGCTTCGTGTCGGAGCTGGGCGTGGGCCAGGCGGTGCTGCCGCCCCAGCCACGCCCTTCCCTGCGCACCCTGCGGACGCTGGGCTTCACGGGCTCCGACGAGGAGGTCATCACCCGCGCCGCTCGCGACGCGGAGCACCTGCTGCGCCTCACCTCCAGCGCCTCCGCCATGTGGACGGCGAACGCGGCCACGGTGGCGCCGTCGGCGGACACCGCGGACGGCCGGGTGCACCTGACGCCCGCGAACCTCACGCAGATGTTCCACCGCGCCATCGAAGCGGACACCACGCACTCGGTGCTGCGCGCCATCTTCGCGGACCCGAAGCACTTCCAGGTGCACGCGCCGCTGCCGGGCGCCTCCCACTTCGCGGACGAGGGCGCGGCCAACCACACGCGCCTCTTCACGCCAGGGCACAAGGCCGTGCACGTGCTCGCCTGGGGGCGCAGCGCGTGGCAGGACGTGAAGGGGCCGCAGCGCTTCCCCGCACGCCAGACGCTGGAGTCCAGCCAGGCCCTGGCGCGGCTGCACCAGTTGGCCCCGGAGCAGGTGCTCCTGCCGCGGCAGCACCCGGACGGCATCGACGCGGGCGCGTTCCACACGGACGTGCTCGCGGTGGGCAACGAGCGCTTCCTCATGCTGCACGCGCTGGCGTTCGTGGAGCACCCGAAGCTCCTCCAGACGCTGCGCGAGAAGCTGGGGGACGCCTTCCGCTTCGAGGTCGCCACGGACGCGGAGCTGCCGGTGAAGGACGCGGTGCGCGCGTACCCGTTCAACTCGCAGGTGCTGTCGCTGCCGGACGGCACCATGGCCATCATCGCGCCCATCGAGAGCCGCGAGACGCCCACCGCCCGCGCCTTCCTGGAGCGCGTCGTCGCCGGGGACAACCCGGTGAAGGCGGTGCACTACCTGGACGTTCGCCAGTCCATGAACAACGGCGGCGGCCCGGCGTGCCTGCGCCAGCGCATCACGCTCACGGACGCGGAGCGCGCCGCCGTCACCGCGGACGTCTTCTACTCTCCGGCGTTGCATGAATCGCTCGCGGGCTGGGTGCGCAAGCACTACCGCGACGTGCTCAAGCCGGAGGACGTGAGGGATCCGCAGCTCGCGCGCGAGACGATGACCGCGCTCGACGAGCTGACGCGGCTGCTCAAGCTGGGCAGCGTGTACGACTTCCAGCAATGACGTGGCGCGGCCCGCCTGCCTGCCCTCCGGTGCGCCGGGCAAGGGCGGGCAGTCACGCCCCCCCTGCTCGGGCGGCGAATGGCCGCACGTGTCGTCCGGACACACCTTGAACGTGAAGGAGGTGATGTCCCCCATGATCCCCAATGCCATCCAAAGCTACCTGCGGCGCCACCGTGTTCCCTTCGAGCGGTACGCCCACGCCCGGGCGGAGAGCGCGATGGAGCTCGTGGACGCCCTCAACGTGCCTGGCTGGCGCGTGGCCAAGTCCGTCATCGTGCTGGCGGACCGGCAGCCCTGGATCGTCGTCGTGCCCGCGATGACGACCGTGGACCTGCGGCAGATCCGCCACACGCTGGGCGTCCGCACCGCGCGGCTCGCCGCCGAGTCCGAGTTCGTCGACCACTTCCCTGACTGCGAGCCGGGCGCCGAGCCTCCCTTCGGCGAGCTGTACGGCCTGCCCGTCGCGATGGACGAATCCCTGAGCGTCAACGAGCGCCTGCTGTTCCGCGCCGGTTCTCATGAGGAGGCCCTGGAGATGCGCTTCCAGGACTTCGCGCGCCTGGAGTGGCCGCTGGTCGCGTCCTTCATCCAGCCGGTCTCGCGAGAGAAGGAAGAGAAGGAGGAGTACGGAACGCCGATGGAGGACTCAGGCGCGCCGGCCTGAGCCTTCAGGGCGAGGGAGCGTCGCTGACCGCCTCCGGGCCGGGCAGGTCCAGCTCCCGCGCCTTCGCGTCCTCCAGCAGCGCCCCCTTGTGTGCGTCCTGGAGCGCACGCTCGCGGGCCTCCAGCCGCGCCGCCCAGGCCTCCCCCTCCGCACGCCGCGCGTCCTTCAGCGGCATGAGCCTCAAGCCCTCGTGCACCGAGCGCGCCGCCGCGTGTAGCGCGACAGCAGCTCCTGCAACCGTGCCACCGCGAAGTGGCTCTCCGGGCCGGGCAGCAGCCCCACGACCGAGCGGCGCTGCTCCAGCGCGCGGGCCAGCAGCCCTTCTTTCTCAAAGCTGTCCGCCTCCAGTGACAGCAGGCGCGCGCGCTGACGCAGGTCGGTCAGGTACGGGGCCACCGCGGCCAACGTGTCCCGGGACCTTCGCGTGAGCCCGGCCTCCTGCTGCCGCGTGGACAGCGTGAAGGCCAGCTCCGCGTCATGGGGGAAGCGCTTCGCGAGCGCCTCCAGCGACTGGAGCGCCTCCGCGTGCCTGCCCTGCGCACGCCACACGTCCGCGCGCAGCAGGTGCGTGGCCAGCGCGTCCGGAGCGCGCC
>NZ_JBKGHJ010000613.1:0-4273 GCF_046520365.1 Corallococcus sp. 4LFB | reverse complement strand
CCGCCTCCACGGACTGCACCGCCGCGCCCGCCGCCAGCCGGGCCGCGTCCAGGCTGTCCGGCGACACCGCCGTGTCCTCGTCGATCCGCTCGAAGCGGCCCCCCAGCTTCTCCATCGCGTCCAGGTGCGCCGGGGTGTGCACCGCCAAAATCTCCGCGTCCGTGGCGGAGCGGGGCTGGGCCATCACCGTGCCCGCGACGGGGTTGCGCGCCAGCACCTGGAGGATGCGCCGCAGGCGGGCGGGCGACTCGGGGTGGCCCTCCCCCGCGTCGTGCTGGAGGAAGAGCGGGTCGGTGAGCAGCAGCGTCGCGGTCATCCCCTGGACCTTACGCATCCTGCCCCCGGGAACCCAGCGTCCGGCCCTGGCAGGCGGGGAAGTCCGTTCCTTGCCCGGACGGGCCACCCTCCCTACAGTGGGCCGGCCTTGCAACGTCGCCTCAAGAAACCCGGTCTCCGGGGCATCCTCCTGGGTTCGTTCGGCCTCGCGCTGGCCGTCATCCTGGGAGCGCTCTTCTTCGTCGTTCCCCTCCAGGTGGCCAACCACCTGAGGGAGCGCATGGCGCTGCACGCTCAGGCCAAGGCCCGGGAGGTGAAGGTCCTGGTCGAAAGACAGGCGGCCACCCAACCGGTCCCCAGCCTGGAGGGGCTCTACCCGCTGGATGACGACTTCAGCGTCGTCGCGGTGGTGGACGCCCAGGGCGTGCCTCGCGCCACGTTCCCCGCGCCGCCGCCGGAATGGTTCAGGACGGGCCTGGAGACGCGCCTCTCGGTCCGCCCCCTCCCGCCGCTGGACAAGACGGAGCTGTCCGATACCGCCTGGGCGGTGTCCGAACCCGTGACGCTCGCGGGCGGCGTGCCCGGCGAGGTCGTGGTGGTGGTGAACGACTCCCAGCTGAACGGGGTGCTCACGGCCCTGCGCCACACGGTGCTGCTGGCCTTCGCCGTGGGCCTGGTGCTGTTCCTGCTGACGGCGTTCCTCATCTCGCGCGCGTTCATCCTCCACCCGCTGGACGCGATGATGTCCATGGCGCGCAAGCTGGCGGAGGCCGACCTCACCGGCCGCGCGGAGGTGCGCAACAGCAAGGACGAGCTGGGCCAGCTGGCCGAAGCCCTCAACCGCATGGCCCAGTCCTGGCGCGACACGCTGGGCCGCGTGCGCGGCGTGTCCGACGTGGTGGCCGGCGTCATCGAGCAGATCCACCGCACCGGCACCACCGTGTCCTCCGGCGCGGGCACCGTGCAGTCGCGCGTGGAGGAGACGTCCTCCTCCATGGTGGAGATGATGGCCTCCTTGCGCGGCATCGCGGAGAACGTGGAGGTCCTCTACCAGAGCGCGGAGGAGAGCAGCTCCTCCATCATGGAGATGGCCGCCACCAACGACGAGGTGGCGGAGAACGTCCAGGCCATGGCCGCCAGCGTGGAGGAGACCACCAGCGCCATCGAGCAGATGACGTACTCCATCAAGGAGGTGGCCAAGAACATCGAGGACCTCTCCGCGTCCACGGAGGACACCTCCTCCGCCATCAGCCAGATGGACGCCGCCATCGGCCAGGTCGACGCCAACGCCAATGAAACGGCGCGCCTGTCCGAACAGGTCTTCGAGGACGCGCAGACGGGCGTGGAGGCCCTGCGCAAGACGCTCTCCGGCATCGACCGCATCAAGGACACCAGCCGCACCGCCGCGGGCGTCATCGACAGCCGGGGCCGGCGCATCAGCGAGATTGGCAACATCCTCAACGTCATCGACGACGTGGCGGAGCAGACGAACCTGCTGGCCCTCAACGCCGCCATCATCGCCGCGCAGGCGGGGGAGCACGGCAAGGGCTTCGCGGTGGTGGCGGAAGAGATCAAGGACCTGGCCGAGCGCACCGGCGCGTCCACCAAGGAGATCGCGGAGCTCATCCGCGGCGTGCAGGAGGAGAGCCGCAACGCCGTGGTGGTGATGAACCAGGGTGTCAAGAGCGTGGAGGAGGGCGTGCAGCTGGGCCGCGAGGCGGAGGGCGCTCTCAGGAAGATCAACGACAGCACCCAGAAGTCCACGCAGATGGTGAAGGCCATTGCCCGCGCCACGGTGGAGCAGGCGCGCGGCAGCAAGCAGGTGACGGCCGCCATCCACCGCATCTCCGCCACCGTGTCGATGATCTCCCAGGCCTCCAACGAGCAGGCCCGGGGCGGCGAGCAGATCATGAAGAGCGCGGAGCGGATGAAGACGCTCACCCAGCACGTGCAGCGCTCCAGCCAGGAGCAGGCGCACGGCAGCAAGCAGATCACCCGCTCCATCGAGAGCATCAACGAGATGGTCACCCACCTGAACCGCGCCCAGAAGGAGCAGACCAAGGGCAGCGAGCAGGTGCTCAAGGCCGTGGAGACCATCAAGGGCGTGTCCGAGCACCAGACGCGCTCGGTGCGCCAGCTGGAAGAGGCCATCGACAACCTCACGCGTCAGGCCGAAATCCTCCGCGCCGAGGTCCGCCGCTTCCGCGTCTGACGCGCACGCCGCGCTCCCCCTGAAGGCCTCCATGCCCGAGTCGTCCGAGTCCGCCTCTCCCCGTTCCGTGTCCGAGCGCGCCGTGGTGCTGCTCATCGGCGCGGTGCAGTTCGTCAACATCCTCGACTTCGTGATGGTGATGCCGCTGGGCCCGGACTTCGCGAAGGGGCTGGGCATCGAGTCGTCGCACATTGGCACCATCGGCGGCAGCTACACCGCCGCCGCGAGCGTGGCGGGGCTCCTGGGAGGCTACTTCCTGGACCGCTTCGACCGGCGCAAGGCGCTGGCGGTGTGCATGCTGGGGCTCGTCGCGGCCACGGCGGCGGGCGGGCTGGCGCTGGGCTGTCCACGCTGCTGCTGGCGCGCGTGTGCGCGGGCCTCTTCGGCGGGCCGGCGACGGCGCTGTCGCTGTCCATCATCGCGGACCTCATCCCGGTGGAGCGCCGGGGCCGGGCGCTGGGCGCGGTGATGGCGTCCTTCTCCGTGGCCTCCGTGCTGGGCGTGCCCCTGGCCCTGAAGGTGGCGGAGCTGGGCACCTGGCGGACGCCCTTCTTCGTGGTGGCGGCGCTGGGCCTGGTGGTGGTGGTGGCCGCGCTGTGGCTGCTGCCGCCGGTGCGCGGACACCTGAAGCCCGGGGGCAGCGCGTCCCGGGCCGTGGGCGTCGCGGAGCTGCTCTCCCGCGCCGACGTGCAGCTGTCCTACCTGATGACGGCGCTGGTGATGATGAGCGGCTTCATCGTCATCCCCAACATCTCCGCGTACCTCCAGCAGAACCTGGGCTACCCGCGCGACCACCTGTGGATCATCTACTTCGCGGGCGGCATCGTGAGCTTCGTCACGCTGCGGCTGACGGGGCCGCTGGTGGACCGCTTCGGCTCCTTCCGCGTGGGCACGGTGGGCGTGGTGCTGGCGGCCCTGGCCACGTACGTGGGCTTCGTGCACTACCCCGCGTGGCTGCCCATCCCCGCGCTGTTCATGGTCTTCATGCTGGCCATGGGCGTGCGCAACGTGGCGTACAACACGCTCACCTCGCGCGTGCCGGACAACCCGGTGCGCGCCCGCTTCATGTCGCTGCAGTCCGCCACCCAGCACATGGCCTCCGCGCTGGGGGCCTTCCTGTCGTCGCGCCTGCTGGTGGACCTGCCGGACGGGACGCTCGGCGGCATGGACACCATCGCCTGGGTTTCCATCGGGTTGTCGGTGGGCGTGCCCGTCATGCTGTGGGTGGTGGAGGGCCGGGTGCGCTCGCGCGAGCAGGCCCGGGCCCTGGCGGTGCCCCCGGCCCAGGGGATGGCGGCGCCGCTGTCGCCCCAGGCCAATCCCCACGCCTGATGGGGCAATGTGCCCCAACGGGCTCGGCGAAAGGGGGCGGGGTGCCCGGCCGCCCGCCTCCCGGACACGAGGCCGGACGGACGCTGGACGGTCGCTGACGGTTGCGCGGGCCGCCTGTGGGCGCGATAACCCCGGGACGTTCCCTCCAAGGGGAAGACGACGACCCATGTTCAACATCGGCGCAGGCGAAATGGTGTTCATCCTGGTGGCCGCGCTGATCGTGCTCGGCCCCCAGCGGCTGCCTGAGCTGGCGCGGGCCATTGGCAAGTTCATGCGCGAGTTCCGCCGGCAGACGGACGACGTGCGCAACGTGGTGGAGCGCGAGTTCTACGCCATGGACGAGGACTTCAACCGCGAGCTCCCGCCGCGCCCGGGCACGCGCGTGCCGTCCCCGCCGCCGGAGCTGGCCCGGCCACCCTCCGGACGGGGTCCCCGCCCAACGTGCCTGGCCGG
>NZ_JBKGHJ010000612.1:0-4362 GCF_046520365.1 Corallococcus sp. 4LFB | reverse complement strand
CGCTGTCCGCGCACCCGCTGGCCAGGGCGGTGGTGACGGCGCCGCCGACGCGCGCGTCGCCGTGCCCGTGGGCCGCGACCTGGAGGCCATCCACGGCCAGGGCATCCGCGCGAAGGTGGGCGACGACGCGGTGGAGGTGGGCAGCGTGGCCCTCTTCGCGGGCGAGGCCCTTCCCCCGGAGGTCACCGCGGAGGTGACGCGGCTGGAGGAGGCGGGCCAGACGACGATGGTGGTGCGCCGCGCGGGCCGCTACCTGGGCGTGCTGGGCGTGGCGGACACGCTGCGCGGCGGCGCGCGGCAGGTGGTGCAGGCGCTCAAGGCGGGCGGCATCGAGCGCACGGTGATGCTGTCCGGCGACAACGCGCTCGTGGCCCGCTCCATCGCGCAGCAGGTGGGCCTGGACGAGGCGAAGGCGCCGCTGATGCCCGCGGACAAGGTGACGGCGGTGAAGGACCTGGGCCGCATGCACCCGGTGGCCATGGTGGGCGACGGCGTCAACGACGCGCCCGCGCTGGCCGCCGCCGCGGTAGGCGTGGCCATGGGCGGCGCCGGCAGCGACGCGGCGCTGGAGACCGCGGACGTGGTGCTGATGAGCGACGACCTGGCGAAGCTGCCCTTCGCGCTGGAGCTGTCCCGGCGCGCCACCGCCGTGATGAAGCAGAACCTGGTCATCGCGCTGGGCGTGAGCGCGGTGCTCGTCGTCGCCGCCGTGCTGGGCCTCACGCGCATCAGCCAGGCGGTGGTGCTCCACGAGGGCAGCACGCTGCTCGTCGTCTTCAACGGCCTGCGGCTGCTCGCCTTCCGGCCGAAGGTGCCCGCCGCGCCGCCCCAGCCCGCCACGGGCCCGCAGCCCGCCGCCGGTTAGCCCGCGCGCGTCATGCTTGGGATGGCAACTTCCCCCACACCCGGAGGGGGAAGCGCACGCGCGAAGTGTCGCCTTGCGGCCTGCATGACCTGAACTGGATGCATGCAGCGCGTCGTGAGCAGGGGGCCCCAGGCGGCGCGGGTTGGACATGGCATGGTGGCCCCCATGCCTGTCAGCGTCTTCGACCTCTTCAAGATTGGGATTGGACCCTCCAGCTCGCACACGGTGGGGCCCATGCGGGCGGCCCGCATGTTCGTGGTGGGGCTGTCGGACGCGGGGCTCCTGGAGCGCGTGACGCGGCTGAAGGTGGAGCTGTTCGGTTCGCTGGGCGCGACGGGCAAGGGGCACGGCAGCGACAAGGCGGTGCTCCTGGGACTGCGCGGCGACACGCCCGAGGACGTGGACGTGGAGCTGGTGCCGTCCATCGTCGCGCACTGGCGCGCGGAGGGGCGCGTGTCGCTGCTCCAGCGGCTGGTGCTCCCCTTCCGCGACGGCGAGCACCTGGTGTTGCACAAGCGCAAGGTGCTGCCCTACCACCCCAACGGCATGCGCTTCAGCGCGTTCGACGAGGGCGGGGAGTCGCTCGCCTGCCGCATCTACTATTCCGTGGGCGGCGGCTTCGTGGTGGACGAGCAGGCGACGGCGGGCGCGGATCCGCTGCGCGCGGAGAAGGCCTCCGTGCCCCTGCCCTTCAAGTCCGCGGCGGAGCTGCTGGAGCACTGTGAGCGGGAGCGGCTGCCCATCAGCTCGGTGATGCTGCGCAACGAACTGGCGGCGCGGAGCGAGGAGGACATCCGCGCGGGGCTCCTGCGCATCTGGGCGGTGATGCAGGCGTGCGTGACGCGCGGGTGCACCACGGGCGGCATCCTGCCCGGCGGCCTGAAGGTGGAGCGGCGCGCGTCGGCGATGTACCAGCGGCTCGTCAGCCGGCCGGAGGCCGGGCTCACCAACCCGCTGACGGTGCTGGACTGGGTGAACCTGTACGCGCTCGCGGTGAACGAGGAGAACGCGGCGGGCGGGCGGGTCGTCACCGCGCCCACCAACGGCGCGGCGGGCATCATCCCGGCGGTGCTGCACTACTACTGGCGCTTCGTGCCGGGCGCGAACGCGGACGGCGTGGTGCGCTTCCTGCTCACGGCGGGGGCCATCGGGTCGCTCTACAAGGAGAACGCGTCCATCAGCGGCGCGGAGGTGGGCTGCCAGGGCGAGGTGGGCAGCGCGTGCTCCATGGCGGCCGGGGCGCTGGCGGAGGTGCTGGGCGGCACGCCGTTGCAGGTGGAGAACGCGGCGGAGATCGCCATGGAGCACAACCTGGGGCTCACCTGCGACCCCATTGGCGGACTGGTGCAGGTGCCCTGCATCGAGCGCAACGCGATGGCGTCCGTGAAGGCCATCAACGCCGTGCGCATGGCGCTGTCCGGCGACGGTCGGCACTTCGTGAGCCTGGACAAGGTCATCAAGACGATGCGCGACACCGGCCGCGACATGAAGGACAAGTACAAGGAGACCGCGCGCGGCGGCCTCGCGGTCAACGTCCTGGAGGTCGCGAACCTCAGCGTCGGCCTGCCGGAGTGCTGAGACGTCCGGCGGTTCAAAGCGCGCCCGCCCACGCTTGCCGCTGAGCGCCGCGAATGCCGGGACCACTTTCGACACCGGCGCGGGCCGGGCAGAGACGGCCCAAGCCCCGGCCTCTCCCTGCCGCGGGGGGTCCAGACCTGTCCGACTGTCGGACAGGCTCGTGCGGTGTGCCGCTGCCGGGGAGGTCCCAGCCAGACTCCCTCCGCGCAGTCCTGCGGACTGACTTCCGTTCGCAGGCCTACCGCCTGCGCTTGCCGCCGCGTGTCGCGGACACCGGCACGGCCTTCACCATCGGCGCCGGCCTTGCGGAGAGCCACGCCTCCACGTCCTTCGACTGCGCCGTGCGGCCCGCGGACGTGAAGCGCGTGAGCGCCTGTGACGCCGCGTCCCGGGCCGCCTCCTTCTCACCTTCCGTCCACAGCGCCTGCGCCAGCGCGAAGCCGGACTCGCCCAGCGAGTCCTCCTGCGCGTCCTTGAACGACAGCGCCTGCTTCAGCGGGGCAATCGCGTCGCGTGCGCGGCCCAGGCCCAGCAGCGCCTGCCCCACGCCGTCCAGCGAGTAGTAGACCCGCTCGTCGTCCGGCCCCAGCTTCGCCTGCTTCACCGCCAGGGCCTCCTCGTAGTCCCGCAGCGCATCCGCATAGCGCTTGAGCGCGAGCAGGCTCATGCCCTCCTCGTCCAGCGCCTCCGCCAGCTTCACGCTCTGCGCGCCCAGGAGCGTGCGGTGCAGCGCCACCGACACCCGCGCGTGCTCCAGCGCTCCGGTGAAGTCCTTCTGCTCGCGCAGCGCCATGGACAGCGCCTGATGCCTGCGCGCCGTGTCCAGGTGCACGGGGCCCATCGCCTTCTCCGTCTGGGCGAGCGCGTCCTTCAACACCGTCACCGCCTGCGCGCTCTGGCCCGTCTCCAAGAGCGTGCGCCCCAGCGTGAACGCCACCCGCGCCCGCTTGGGGTGGCCCTCCGGCAGCGCCTTCGCCAGCAGCCCCGACGCCTGCTCCAGCAGCTTCAGCGCGTCGTCCGGCTGGTCCTGCATCAGCGCGAGGTTGGCCTCGTTCACCTTGAGGTCGCTCTCCAGCACCGCATCGCCGCCCACGCGCCTCAGCGTCGCCTCGCCCAGCCTGCCCCAGCGCCGCGCGAGCGCGAACTGCTCCTGCTCGCCGTCCACGTAGAGCAGCTTGTTCATCACAGACACCGCCAGCCGGTCCGCGCGGCCGGCCTCCGCGTCGTAGACGGCCTGCTCCAGCACCGCGCCGCCCGCGGCCTTGTCGCCCAGCACCGCCTGTGCCCAGCCCAGGTGGAATCTCAGCTCCGCCATCAGCGGCAGGTAGCCCGTGGCCAGCACGCGCGCCTCCGCCCCCTTCGCCAGCTCCAGCGCCTTGGGCATCCGGCTCAGGTCCACGCGCGCCTTCACCTCCGCCAGCTGCCCCTCCAGCGCCTCCAGCTCCGCGCGCTTCGCGGGGTCCGCGGGCCGGGGCTGCAGCTCCGTCAGCGCCTCCACGTCCGCGCAGTCGCCCGGCGCGGGCAGCGCCCAGGCCGCGTCCAGCGACTTGTCCACCAGCGCCACGTCCGCCGTCTGGAGCGTGGCCACCAGCGCGCCCAGGTCCTTGCGCCGCCGCTCCAGGCACACGAAGCGCTGGGACAAGAGCGCCTCCGTCTGCACCTCGCGCACGCGCGTGTCCTCGCACGCCGCCGTGTGCTGCTTCGCCCACTCCGCGCCGTAGCCGTCCAGCACCTCGCCCACCCGGCGCGCCATGTCCCGCGCCACCGGGCTCTTCGTCGCGAGGAACGCCTGCGTCACCTTCTCCCGCGCGTCCGGCCCCCAGCGCTCCGCCACCAGGTCCGCCGCGCCCTCGCACACCTGGGAGCGCGACCACGCCACCCCGCCCGCCACGCCCAGCACCACCGTGGCCGCCACCGCG
>NZ_JBKGHJ010000611.1:0-4378 GCF_046520365.1 Corallococcus sp. 4LFB | reverse complement strand
GGGCCCGGCTTGCCTCCGGCCTTGAAGCCCGGCTTGCCTCCGGCCTTGGGGCCCGGCTTGCCTGCCGCCCGGGGGCCGGGCTTCGGGCCAGCCTTGCCGTTAGAGGGGGGCCCCGGGCGTGAAGGCTTGCCGGGACGGGAGGGGGCGCCTGGCCGGCGGGGGCCCGGGGAGGAGCGACCGGAAGAAGTCTTCGCGGCGCGGGGACGGTGAATCTGCTTAGGGGACATTGCGTGGACTCGGTTCCGCTTTACTCTGGGCCACCGCGCGCCGGGCGGCCAGCCGAGAGGAAGTTTCGGGGGGCGCGCGTGGTTTTGGTCTGGTTCTCCCTTACATCTCCTGGGAATTCCCTTCACTCGCCGCGCTCCTTCGAGGATCCTCCGGCGAGAGAGCCAACATGATTGAATGGACGCTAAAGAAGCTCATCGGGACCAAGAATGAGCGCGAGCTCAAGAAAGCCCGTCTGAAGGTCGCCCGCATCAACGAACTGGAGGGCCGCATGAAGGCCCTCAAGGACGACGACTTCGCGCGGGAAACCGCCCGGATGAAGCAGGAGATCGCGAACGGCAAGCCGCTCGACGACCTGTTGTTCGAGGCCTTCGCCCTCACCCGTGAAGCGGCGAGCCGGGTCATCGGCCAGCGCCACTACGACGTGCAGCTCATCGGCGGCATGTTCCTGCACGAGGGCTGCATCGCGGAGATGCGCACCGGTGAAGGCAAGACGCTCACCGCGACGCTGCCCTCCTACCTCAACGCCCTGTCCGGCCGCGGCGTGCACGTCGTCACCGTGAACGACTACCTGGCCCGCCGCGACGCGGAGTGGATGGGCCGCGTCTACAAGTTCCTGGGCATGACCACGGGCTGCGTGCTCCACGAGCTGTCCGACAAGCAGCGCCAGGACGCGTACCGCTCGGACATCACGTACGGCCAGAACAACGAGTTCGGCTTCGACTACCTGCGCGACAACATGAAGTTCCGCCTGCAGGACTACGTCCAGCGCGAGCTCAACTACGCCATCGTCGACGAGGTGGACTCCATCCTCATCGACGAGGCCCGCACGCCGCTCATCATCTCCGGCCCCACCGAGGACAGCACCGACAAGTACTACCGGGTGGACCAGGTCATCCCGGGCCTCGTGCCGGACCAGGACTACACCCTGGATGAGAAGCACCGCGCGGTGGCCCTCACCGACGACGGCATCGACAAGCTCCAGAAGCGCCTCAACGTCGGCAACCTCTACGACCCGGGCGAAATCGAGACCCTCCACCACGTCGAGCAGGCCCTGCGCGCGCACACGCTCTACAAGCGCGACAAGGACTACGTGGTGAAGGACGGCGAGGTGCAGATCGTCGACGAGTTCACCGGCCGCCTCATGCCCGGCCGCCGCTGGTCCGACGGCCTCCACCAGGCCATCGAGGCCAAGGAGGGCGTGAAGATTGAAAACGAGAACCAGACGCTCGCCACGGTCTCGTTCCAGAACTACTTCCGCATGTACTCCAAGCTGTCCGGCATGACGGGCACCGCGGACACGGAAGCCGAAGAGTTCGCGAAGATCTACAACCTGGACGTGCGCGTCATCCCGACCAACCGTCAGGCGCAGCGCCGCGACGAACAGGACGTGGTCTACAAGACGGAGCGCGAGAAGTTCGAGGCCGTCGCCGGGCAGATTGAAGAGCTGCACAAGGCCGGTCAGCCGGTGCTCGTGGGCACGGTGTCCATCGCCAAGAGCGAGGTGGTGTCCAACTTCCTCAAGAAGCGCGGCGTGCCCCACAGCGTCCTCAACGCCAAGGCGCACCAGCGCGAGGCGGACATCGTCGCGCAGGCGGGCCGCAAGGGCGCGGTCACCATCTCCACCAACATGGCCGGCCGCGGCACGGACATCCTCCTGGGCGGCAACGCGGAGGTCATGACCAAGAGTGAGATGGGCCCGCCGCCGGAGCCGCCGGAGGCCGTGGACGGTCAGCCCCTGGACCTCACCGGCTACCAGGCGGCGCTCGCGGACTACGAGAAGCGCTTCGCGGAGACGAAGGCGAACAACGAGGCGCTCACCAAGCGCGAGCGTGAAGAGGTCATGGCCGCCGGCGGCCTCTTCATCATCGGCACGGAGCGCCACGAGTCCCGCCGCGTGGACAACCAGCTGCGTGGCCGCGCCGGCCGCCAGGGTGACCCGGGCGCCAGCCGCTTCTTCCTGTCCCTGGAAGACGACCTGATGCGCATCTTCGGGTCCGAGCGCATCCAGATGCTGATGGAGCGCCTGGGCATGGAGGAGGGCGAGGTCATCGAGCACATCTGGCTCTCGCGCGCCATCGAGAGCGCGCAGAAGCGGGTCGAAGGCCACAACTTCGACATCCGCAAGAACCTGCTCGAGTACGACGACGTGATGAACCAGCAGCGGCGCACCATCTACAAGCTGCGCCGCCAGGTGCTCGCGTCGGGCGCGGGCATCCCCCTCGTGGAGTACGAGGAGGACCTCAAGACGCGCGTGAAGACGCGCTCCGAGCGCGTCATCTCCTGGGCGGACTTCCGGGAGATGGTGCTGGACGCGGTGGAGGACGTCGTCGTGTCCATGACGGACACCTACGCCCCCACGCGCAGCTCCGACACCTGGGACATCGCCTCGCTGTCCAACATGGTGAAGGAGTCGCTCAACCTGGAGATGACCTTCGAGGGCGTCGGCAACCGCGACGAGCTCCAGGAGCAGATCTACGGCGCGGCGGAGAAGGTCTTCACCGCCCGCGAGCAGGAGTTCGGCGAAGACTTCATGCGCTTCCTGCAGTACCGGTACCTGGCCACCATCGACCAGCTGTGGAAGGACCACCTGCTGGCCATGGACCACCTGCGCCAGGGCATCGGCCTGCGCGGCTACGGCCAGAAGGACCCGAAGCAGGAGTACAAGAAGGAAGGCTACACGGGCTTCATGCAGATGCTGGACGCCATCAAGACGCAGTTCGTCAGCCAGATGATGCGCGTCCAGGCCCGCTCCGCCTCCAGCGCGGCGGAGGAGACGGCCCGCATCCAGCGCCAGCTCGCCCAGCAGCAGAAGAAGGCCGTGGAGGGCCGCGCCGACGCCGAGGGGAAGATCGAGGAGGCCACCGCCACCCCGGTCGCCCAGCGCGAGGCCGCCGCCGCGCCCGCCCGCACCGTGGGCCGCAACGACCCCTGCCCCTGCGGCAGCGGCCGCAAGTACAAGAAGTGCCACGGCGCCAACGAGGCGAACCCGTAGTCCCTGACGCCCGCTGACAGAAGCAGTGCCCTCCGGCGCGGTTGCCCTCCCTCTTCCGGGGACGGTGGCCGCGCCGGTCGCCTTCCTGGAGGGCAGGGGAGCGGCCCCGGAGGGGTGGGACCCGGACGGATGGTGTGCCGAAGCTTGCGCCCCTCTCGAGCGTTCTGCTAAGGACGCCGCGCCCCGTTATGAAGAGGGGCCGGGCCGTACGCCCGAGGCAGTCCGCAACACCCACTACTCACACGCGTGTCACCGGTCTCCGGTGCCCCTCCACGGTGGAAGGGCCAGGACTGGCAGCTGTCTCAAACGCGCGTGGCGGAACAACCGGAAGGTACACGCACCATGGATACCCAGCAGGATACGCAGACGCAGGCCCAGGCGATGGCCGCCGCCAGCGGCATCACGATGCGCCAGCTCCTCGAGGCCGGCGTCCACTTCGGCCACCAGACCAAGCGCTGGAACCCGAAGATGAAGCCCTACATCTTCGGCGCCCGTAACGGCATCTACATCATCGACCTGCAGAAGACCGTGACGATGGCCCGCTCGGCCTTCCGCTTCGTGGCGGACATCACGGCCCGCGGCGGTTCGGTGCTGTTCGTCGGCACCAAGAAGCAGGCGCAGGACGTCATCCAGGAGGAGGCCGCCCGCGCCGGTCAGTTCCACGTCACCAGCCGCTGGCTGGGTGGCACGCTGACGAACTTCAAGACCATCAAGCAGGGCATCGACCGCCTGAAGACGCTGGAGAAGATGGCCGAGGACGGCACCTTCGAGCGCCTGCCCAAGAAGGAGGTCGCCCAGCTCGACCGCGAGCGCGA
This sequence comes from Corallococcus sp. 4LFB, assembly GCF_046520365.1. Classification (NCBI taxonomy): domain Bacteria; kingdom Pseudomonadati; phylum Myxococcota; class Myxococcia; order Myxococcales; family Myxococcaceae; genus Corallococcus; species Corallococcus sp. 4LFB. Next base: position 343 of record NZ_JBKGHJ010000611.1, on the reverse strand, counting down.
GAAGCTGGAGAAGAACCTGGGCGGCGTGAAGGACATGGCGAAGCTGCCCCGCTGCGTCTTCATCATCGACCCGAAGAAGGAGCACATCGCCATCCACGAGGCCACCCGCCTGGGCATCCCGGTGATTGGCCTGGTGGACACCAACTGCGATCCGGACGGCATCGACTTCGTCATCCCGGGCAACGACGACGCCATCCGCTCCATCAAGCTCTTCACGTCGAAGATCGCGGACGCGTGCCTCGAGGGTGCGGCGCGCTACCGTGCGTCCGGCGCCGCCGAGCGCGACGAGCAGGAGGAGCGCGAGGGCCGTGACGACCGCCGCGACCGTGACGACCGCCGTGGC
>NZ_JBKGHJ010000610.1:0-4385 GCF_046520365.1 Corallococcus sp. 4LFB | reverse complement strand
CTCGTCTGGCGGCCCGGCCCCTGGCTGGTGGTGGCCCGCTACGGCCTCACGCGCGAGCTGTCCCCGGCGCCCGCTTCGCCTTCGGGGACCGGGTGCTCCAGACGGTGTCGCTGATGCCGGCGGTGCGGCTGGGCGAGCGGCTCTCCGTGGCGTCCGGCCTGCACGTCGGGCGCTCCAGCCTGGGGGAGTCCTCGCGCTGGGTGTGGACGGGCACGCTGCGGCCCGCGGTGCGGGTGCTGGGCGGACTGGAGGTCGCGGTGGAGGCCGCCCGGCGCACGTCCGCGGCGGATGGCCAGGGCCTGAGCGCGCTGCGGCCGGAGGTGGCTTACCGGCTGGACGAGCGGCTGCGGGTGGCCCTGGGGTACACCGTCCTGGGCTTCAGCGGCTTGGGTCTGGAGGCCAAACCGGAGGATGCTCCGGATCGCCTCTATCTCCGGGCGGAAGTGGCCTGGTAGTCGCCGGGCAGAGGGACGTCGAACGTGCGAGTCTGGCGGATCATCCTGGGGCTGGGACTGTGCGCGGGCGTGGCTCGCGCGGAGTGGAGGAACGTCCAGACCCAGACGGGCATCCCGAAGGACGTGACCGTCTTCCGGCCCGGCTTCTTCGCCGTGGCCACCGACACGCAGCTGTACGTGTCGCGCGACGGCGGCGTGACGACCCTGAACGAGGGCATGGCGGGCAGCTTCCTGCGCGTCCCCGACTGCGTGGTGGGCATCCGCACGGACGGCATGCTCCGGAGCGTGGGCGGCTGCTCCCCGGCGGACGACGGCAAGCGCCTGTTCCCCGACGACGGCAATGAGTACGAGGTGCGCGCCGTGCGCGTCACGGCGGACGGAGGCGTGGGCTACGCCGTCGCCGCCGAGCTGCCCCTGATGACCCCGCAGTTCCGCTCCTCGCTCGTCCCGCCCGACGGCGGCACGGCCGCGTGGGGCGTCCTGGCTCCTCCACAGCCGGGGCAGACCGCGCAGCCGCAGCTCGCGGTGCTGCCCCCGCAGGCGGATGGCCTGGCGCAGGCGCTGTTCTCCGTGTCCTCGGCCAAGGCCAACTTCGTCTGGTACCGGGGCACGAGCGCGGTGGCCTACACGGCCTCGGGCATCACCCCGCCGAACTCGGCGCACGGCGTGGCGCTGCTGCCGGGCGCGACGCCGGACAAGCCGCTCGCGTTCTTCGGCAACGACACGGGCCTGTTCCGCGGGACGCTGGGCACCTCCGCCAACCCGTTCGAGCCCATCCCGCTGGCCCCCGGCGCGGTGGACGCGCTCGCGCTCGACGTGGTGAGCGGCTCCATCGCGGGGACGGGCTTCGGGCTGCTGCTCCTCAAGCAGGCCGACGGCAAGGTGACGGCGTTCAGCGCGGAGCCGGTGAGACCGCCGGCCCTGCCGGGCACGCTCTGGCGGCAGAACACGGACCTGCCCACGGGCATCACCCAGTCCGCGCTGCAGCTGGCCTGCGCGGACGCGTCCTACTGCGTCGCCATCCTCAACGGGCCCGCCCAGAACGTCCTCATCTACCAGAACGCGAATGCGCCCGACGTGAACGAGCTGCCGGGCAGCGTCCGCGTGGACGAGGGCACGGCGCAGGACGTGCAGCTCCAGCTTCGCGACGGTGACGGGGACGCCGTGCGGCTCTCGGTCACGGTGCGCGCGCCGGGCAGCCCGCTCACCATCGTCCAGGCGCCGCTCGACTCGCGCGAGGACAGTGGGCTCAAGCTGAAGCTCACCGCGCCCCCGGCCGTCTGCGCGAGCCAGACGTCCTACCTGGACGTGGTGGCCTCCGACGGACTGCGCGCGCATGACACGCCGAAGGCCATCGCGCTGGAGCTGCGTCACACTGTCGCGCCCGGCGCGCCCCAGGGGGCCGTCCTGGCGGTGGACGGCGGCGCCTTCTTCATGGGCGGGCCCCCGGGCACCCTCACCCCCACGCGGGGCACCACCGGCTGCGAGCCGGTCAAGTACGCCTGGACGACGCCCGCCCGGGCGCCGGTGCTCACCGAGGACGCCATGGGCGTGGCCACGCTCACGCCGCCCTCCACCCGGGCGGACCGCTGCAAGGAGGGCACGACCTCCTACGACTACGAGGTGCGCGCGTACGACGGCGAGCTGAGCTCCCTGCCGGCGACGGTCCCGGTGCAGCTCCACCCCTGGGGACCGCCCGACGCGCCGTTCACCAGCGGCACGCGCGAGGTCTACTCCGGCGCGGCCCTGGGCCCCCAGGCGACCCACCTGTGCGCGGCGGCTCCGGGGACCCCGGCGACGCCGGGACTGCCTCCGGTGTCGACGTTCTGGTCCGTCCTGGAGAATCCCTCGGGCGTGTCGGTGCTGGCCCTGCTGGGGAACAGCCGGCGCCCGGTGGGCTCGGAGCCCCTGGAGGGCAGCGCCGTGCTGCTCGCCTCGGCGACCTGTGTGGACACGCTCCAGCTGAAGCTGCGCGCCTTCAACCGCATCACCGTGGACGGCTACGTCCTCGACGGCCCCCCGTCCGACGTGGACGTCGCGGTGAAGCCGCGGTGGGTGCCGGTGGACGCGGTGCAGGCGGAGGTGACGTTGGAGCCGCCGGAGGAGCGCAAGGTGCGCGGCCGCGTGACGACGAACCCGCCGGTCAACTGCACGGGCATGCGCGCCCTCTCCACGGTGGTGACGCTGGAGGACCCGGCCGACCCGAGCCGCGTGTTCGACACGCGGACGTACCCGTGGGCCGCGGGCACCTTCGAGCTGGACCTGCCCCCCACCTGCGGCAGCGCCAGCTACACCGTGCGCACGCGCGTGCAGGAGGCGGTGGCGGAGGGCTCCGTCAAGACGCCGGAGGTGCTCACGCCCTTCTCGCGGGACGCGCGCAAGGTGGAGCTGGGCGAGCTGGACGGAGAGCTCATCGCCACCTGCGGCGAGGGCGCCCGGGGCACGCTGCGCCAGACGATTCCGGAAGGGGCCTGCACCGCGGTGGACCTGACGTGGACGCCCGGCGAGAGCCCGGCGCTGGAGCCGCTCGTCCCGCAAGGGGACTCGGTGACGCTGGCCACGGTGGACACGCAGCTGGAGCCCCTGGTGGGCGAGCACGTCCCCCTGACCGTGACGGCCACGGGCGAGGGCGCCAGCGAGGGGAAGACGCGGACGCACGCGGTGCGCATCGGCGCCCGGCCCTTCGTGACGGTGGCGCGGCGCACGGAGACGACGGGCGTGGGCACCGACTCCGGCCAGTTCGGCGTCACGGTGACGCTGCGCAACGACACCGCCTGCGACGTGAGCTCCATCCGCTACGCGGAGACCGTCTCCGGCGCGCAGGTGCTGCCCCGGAGCGTGACGCTGAACGGCCGGCCGGTGACGCCCGTGGAGGTGACGGAGCAGCACTTCGAGGTGGAGCAGGTGCCGCTGCCCGCGGGCGCCACCGCGACGCTCACGTACGTGGTGCGGCCGGCGCTCTTGACGGCGCCGACGTACTCGGGGACCGCGACGCTGCGCGAGGTCGTCGTGTCGCGGGCGGAGGCGCCGCCTGCCTCCACGTCGGCTGCGGGTGCTCCGGCGGGGGCTCGGGCGTGACGGCCTTCGGGCTGGGCGCGCTGGCGTGGGCCGCGCGGCGCAGGCGCGGCGTCAGAGCCCGAAGCTGATGCGCTGGCGGCGGTTGGGCGTCTCCTGCCGCTCCTCCAGCACGCCGGACAGCTCCAGGCCGCGCAGGGTGGCCAGGGCCTCGCGCTCCGACAAATCCGTGAGGGCCAGCAGGTCCTCCACCGTCTTCGTGCCGTCCGCGAACGCGAGCAGCATCGCCTGCGGCCCGCCCAGCTTCAGCTCGTGCAGGCCGTAGGGCGGATCCGCCGCGGGGAACAGGCGGCGTCCGGGCGCCATGCGCTGGCGCAGCGCCACCAGCGTCTCCGTGCGCGCGACGCCCTCCAGGATGAGGTCCCCGGGGAACAGCGACAGCGGCACCAGGTCCGCGCGCTGCGGCCGCATGGGGCTGAAGCCGTAGCCGCCCTCCGTCCACGCGAAGGTGGACCAGAGGATGTCCTTCACCTGCTCCTCCAGGAGCTGGCGGCGCTGCTTGGGGCTCAGGAGCCCGCGCTTGAGCAGCGCGTCGCCGGTGCGCAGCGAGTGCTCGCGCGCGTAGCCCACGGCCTCCGCGAGCTGGGCCTCGGTGAGCGCGCCCTTGCGCAGGCAGAAGCGGCCGAAGCGCTCCGGGGCCAGGTTGGAGGCGGCGTACACGACGCGGCCCGCCTCGAAGTAGACCACCTTGAGCACCGTGCCCTGGCGCAGCTTCAGCTCGCCGTGGTGACGGGCCTCGTAATAGGCGTTGAGCAGGCGCGGCACGGACGTGTGCGCCAGGTCTCCGCCGAGCGACCACTCCGGCAGCTGGCGGCGCTGGCGCGCGGGGGCGGGCGCGGCCTCCGTCCGACACGG
>NZ_JBKGHJ010000060.1:0-25313 GCF_046520365.1 Corallococcus sp. 4LFB | reverse complement strand
AGCACGGGCCGCAAGGGCACCGACGCCACGTCCGCCACCGGGGCCGCGACGCCCGCCGGGAAGTCGCCCGGGGACAGCCGCACCGCCTCACGGGTGGAGGGGAAGAAGCGCGCCTGCAGGCGGTCGAGGTAGCCCGCCCGCGAGGCGAAGACGTACCCCGCGCCCAGGACACAGAGCGCGAGGAAGAGAAAGAGGCCGGGTCCGCGGTGCAGCTTCATCCGTGTGCGCCGGCCTCTTTCATGGGCGGAGACCTACTTGATCTCCACCTTCTTGCCGATGGTCTTTTCCGGACCCGCGCCCACGTCCGACACCGGCGCGGGGCTGTCCAGCAGGCCCATCTCCATCTTGAACTGCTTCACCAGCTCGTCGCCCTGGATCTTCTCCGCCTCTTCCTCGATGGCCGCGGCCTGGTGGTCCACCGACTCCAGCGCCATCTGCATGCGCGCCTCGTTGATGGCCGTCTTCTCCTGGACCTTGCGGAGCATCTCGTCGTGCGTGGAGTCCACGCCCGCGACGGTGAAGGACTCCATGGTGTCGGCGACCTTCGCCTGCCACTTGGCGCGCCGCGCGTCCCGGACGGCGTTCATCGCCTCCTGCGTCTTGCGGTCCTTCTCGCGCATGAACGCCTTCTTGACGTTCAGGGCCTTCTCGTAGGCCTGCTTCGCGATGTCCAGCTGCTGCTGGTTGCGCGCGAGGGCTTCCTTCTCCCCCTGCAGCTTGGTCGCGTAGGTGCCGGCCAGGTCGTCCCGGCCTGCCTGGATGGCGGCCTTCACCTTGGCGGTCAGCTCCCGCACGTCCTGCTGGTACTTCATGTTCTCCTTCTCGAGCAGCGTCACATTCGCCCGGACCATGGCGATGGACTCGTTCATCTTGGGGACCTGGTCGTTCAGGTCACGGATGTTCTGCTCGAGAATCAACTCCGGATCCTCGATGGAGGAGACGAAGAAGCCCGCGAAGCTCCGCATCGCTCTCTTGAATCGCTGCCACATGTCGGCTCTCACCTCCGCCTGTGCGTAATCCCAGCCACCTTACACGAACTCCGACGCCCACAAGCATCCGGCCGCAAGGCGCGTGTCACCGTGACTACGCCTGCCCCGGACGGATGATTGCCCCCGGAAACCCGCCGCCCGCCAGCCCGGCCGGGTCCGGGGCCTCCAGACAGCCCCCGTCCGCCACTCCCCGTCCTTAGGGGTCCGCCCGGGGTCGCGAAAGACGATGCGTCCATGAACTTGCCGGGCGGGGAGGAAGCGGGGAAAACGAGAGTGTCGCATGGACAAGACTCCTCCCGTCGCCTTCGAGAATGAGCTTGCGCGGGTGGTGGCCACCCAGCGGCGGCGCGTCCTGGGTGCCGGGGCGGCGGTGCGGCTGGTGGGCACGGCCGTGTTCTTCGCCGTCAGCCTGGGGCTGTGGCTGACGGGCGCCCGGGACTGGGCGCACTACCCGCCCCTGCTGCTCTGCTACGGCGGCGTGGTGGCGCTGCTGTTCGCGCTGCGCTTCAAGCCGGTGACGAAGCAGCTGGGCATCGTGCAGTCGCTGGTGGACGTGGGGCTGGTGTTCGGGCTCCAGCAGCTGGCCCTGCCCATGTCGCCCTTCCCGGCGGGCGTGGCGGGCTTCAGCCTGGGGCTGTTCGCGCTGGTGGTGGCGCTCTCCGGGCTGGAGCTGATGCCCTGGCTCGTCTACGGCGCGGCGGGCCTGGGGTCGCTGGCCCAGGCCGTCCTCATGCACCAGGCGGGCGTGGGGCCGGGGGCCATGGTCGTGGCCGCGGTGACGCTGGTGCTGGTGGCGGCGGTGAGCCACTACGGCACCGGGCGGCTGCGGCAGCTGGCCATGGACCTGTCGCACGCGGAGGTGTCCCGGCAGCTGGAGGCCCGCCGCACCACCGAGGTGGAGGACGCCCACCGCACCATCGAGCGCATGCTGTCCGAGGCCCACGCGCGCAACGCCCAGCTGGAGGCGCTCCAGGCCCACCAGGAGCAGCTGATGCAGTTCCTGGTGCACGACCTGCGCTCACCGCTGTCCGCCGTGACGCTGTCGCTGTCGTGGATGGAGCAGGAGCTGCCCATCGGCACGCCGCTGGTGGAGTCCGTGCGCACGGGCCTGGCCGTCACCGCGCGCCTGGACCGGATGATCTCCGACCTGTTGGACGTGCCCCGGCTGGAGCAGGGCCGGCTGTCGCCGCGCAAGCAGCCCTTCCCCGTGGCGCCGCTCCTGGACGAGGTGCGCCGGTCGCTGGATGGCGCGGCCCGGCTGCGGAAGATCAAGCTGGAGCTGTCCTCGCCGCCGGGCCTCCAGCTCGTCGGCGACGCGGGCCTGCTCATCCGCGTGGTGGAGAACCTGGCCACCAACGCGCTCCGCTACGCGCCGTCGGGCGGGCGGGTGCGCCTGGAGGCGGGCGAGGCGGAGGGCCTGCAGTGGCTGGCGGTGCGCAACGACGGCATCGCCATCCCGCCGGAGGCGCGCGAGTCCCTCTTCGACAAGTACGTGCAGGGCAGCCGCGAGAAGGAGGGCCGCCGGGGCTACGGCCTGGGGCTGTACTTCTCCCGGCTGGCGGCGGAAGCCCACGGCGGGAAGCTGACGGTGGAGGACGCGGAGGGCTGGGCCACGTCCTTCGTGCTGCGCCTGCCCCGCGCGCAGCCGGCCTCGCCGCCGTCCCCGGACGAGACGGCCGTCCAGCAGCGCTTCTAGGAGGCCTGCAGCTTCGCGCGGGCGAAGAGCTTCGTGGCCTGCGTGCGGGCGTTGGCCAGCACCGCGTTCGCGTCCAGCGTGGTCAGCTCGCCCTCGCGCAGCACCAGCTTGCCGTCGATGAGCACGTGCGACACGTCCGTGGAGCGCGCCGAGTACACCAGCGGCCCCGTCACGTCCTCCGGCAGCGGGCAGAAGTGGAAGCCGCGCGTGTCCACCACCGTGAGGTCCGCGCGCTTGCCCACCTCCACGGAGCCCACCTCGTCCTCCAGGCCCAGGGCGCGCGCGCCGTGCAGCGTGGCCATCTCCAGGACGTGCATGGGCGTCATCGCCACCGGGCCCACGCGCGGGTTGTGCAGCACGGACGCGAGCCGCATCTCGTGGAACAAATCCAACGTGTTGTTGCACGGGGCGCCGTCCGCCCCCAGCGCCACGGGGATGCCGTCCTGGAGCAGCTCCGGGATGCGCGCGTAGCCCGACGCGAGCTTCAGGTTGGAGCCCGGGCAGTGGCACACCACGGTGCCGGAGTCGCGCAGCAGCTGCTGCTCCGTGCCCTCCACCCAGACGCAGTGGGCCAGCGTGACGTGGTGCCCGGTGAGCCCCAGCCCGTGGAAGAAGGCGATGTTGTCCTGCCCCGTCACCTGGCGGACCACCTCCGTCTCCTTCGGGTTCTCGCTGGCGTGCGAGTGGATCCGCACGCCCTTCTCCCGCGACAGCCGGCCCACCTCCCGCAGCAGCTCCGGCGTGCAGGACAGGGCGAAGCGCGGCGCGAACGCGTAGCGCAGGCGGTTGTCGTGCGTGCCGTGCCAGCGCTCCATCAGCGCCAGGCTCTCCGACAGCGAGTCCGCCGTCGTCTCGCGCAGGCCCTGGGGCACCTCCGCGCCGGAGTCCATCATCGCCTTGCCACCGACGAGCCGGTAGCCGCAGTCGCGCGCGGACTCGAAGACGGCGTCGTAGTGGTGCACGGTGCCCATGTCGAGCGCCGCCGTGGAGCCGGAGCGGATGAGCTCCGCGAAGGTGAGGTCCGCGCTGGCGCGCAGGGACGCCGCGTCGTGCGCCGCCTCCATGGGCCAGATGCGCTCGCGCAGCCAGTCCAGCAGCTCGCGCTTGTCCGCGTGGCCGCGGAACAGCGTCTGGCAGGCGTGCAGGTGGCCGTGGATGAGGCCGGGCATCACCACCTGCCCGGACAGGTCCAGGACGCGGCGGGCGCCCTTCACCTTCAGGCCCCGGCCCACCTTCGCGATGCGCCCGTCCTGCACGAGCACGTCCGCGCGCGGCAGCACCTCGCGGTCGCGGTTCATGGTGACGACGGTGGCGCCAGTGAGGAGCAAGTCCACGTGGGGAGGGTCCTAGAGGAAGGAACGGGTGAAGGCGTGCGGCAGCAGCTCGCTGAGCGGGTAGCGCGCCTCCTGCCCGTTGAGGGTGCGGCTGCGCACCGGAAGGTCAGGCCCGGCGAACTCCGCCATCACCTGGCGGCACATGCCGCACGGGGGACAGGGCTCCGGGGTGTCCACGACGACGGCCACGGCCACCGGCTTCTCCCGGCCCTGCGCCACGCCCGCGACGAACGCGTTGCGCTCCGCGCAGACGGTGAGGCCGTAGGTGGCGTTCTCCACGTTGCAGCCGGCCACGATGGAGCCGTCCGCGTACAGCACGGCGGCCCCCACGGGGAACTTCGAGTACGGCACGTGCGCGCGCTGACGCACCCGCAGGGCCTCCTCGAACAGCCGCTCCCAGGGAATCTCCTCCGCCATGCCGCCCTCCTTCACGTCGGGCGCCGTCCACCGGCGCCCGTCCATCCGGCAGACGCCCTAGCGGGCGCCCCGGGGCTCATCCTTGCCCTGCTCGTCCAGGTGCCGGGCGATGGCGAGCTCCAGCTCCACCGGCAGCTCCATGAAGCGCACGCGCACCACCGGGCCCGCCGCGCCGGCCTTGGGGGGCAGCACCTCGCCGCGCACCTGCACCTCTTCCAGGGACGGAGGCAGCGCGAAGCGCACCTCCACGACCTGCCCCGGATCCAGGGCCTCTCCCACCCATCCCACGCCGCCCAGGGACAGGTCCCCGGCGCGGTCCAGGAAACCTTCCGTCCCCTCCCGCCGGACCCTCAGACGCATGGGGACGCGGGGCGAGTCGCGCCGGTCCTCCCCCGTCCTGGTGTCCTGGTTCTCGTTCTGCTCGGACATCGCCGTCGTCTCCCTGCCGCTGCCGCTCTCGTATCCGACCCGGGTCGCGTTCCACCACCGCCCCGGGTCCAGGCTGGCGGGCATCATACGCGGGCCGGTTGAATCCGTTGCCCCTGAAAATGCATCCAACGGCGCCCTTCAGGCCCCCGTGGCGCAGAACTGCTCGTAATCGATGAGCTCCACCTTCGCTCCCGGCGCGCACACGGGGCACTCCGGGTCCCGGCGCAGCTTGAGCTCCTGGAAGCGCGTGCCCAGCGCGTCGAAGGTGAGCAGGCGCCCCGCCAGGGACTCCCCCACCCCGAGCAGCAGCTTCAGGGCCTCCGTCGCCTGGAGCATCCCGATGACCCCGGGCAGCACGCCCAGCACGCCCGCCTCCGCGCACGACGGCGCCAGCTCCGGCGGGGGCGGCGCGGGGTAGAGGCAGCGGTAGCAGGGCCCCTGGCCGGGCAGGAAGGTCGTCACCTGCCCCTCGAAGCGGAACACGGAGCCGTGGATGTTGGGCTTGCCCATCAGCACGCACGCGTCGTTGAGCAGGTAGCGCGTGGGGAAGTTGTCCCCGCCGTCCAGCACCAGGTCGAAGTCCGCGAGGATGTGCTCCACGTTGGCGGCGGTCAGCCGCTCCTGGAAGGGCACCACCTTCACGTCCGGGTTGAGCGCCTCGATGGCGGCCTTCGCGCTCTGGACCTTGGGCTGGCCCCGGCGCTCCAGCGTGTGCAGCACCTGCCGCTGGAGGTTGCTCAGGTCCACCACGTCCGCGTCCACCACGCCCAGCGTGCCCACGCCCGCGGCGGCCAGGTACAGCGCCGCGGGAGAGCCCAGCCCGCCCGCGCCCAGCAGCAGCACCTTCGAGTTGAGCAGCCGCGCCTGCCCCTCCTCCCCCACCTCCGGGAGGATGAGGTGGCGGCGGTAGCGCTCCTTCTGCTCGGCGGAGAGGACGACGGGCTTCTCCACCGGGAGGGCCGCGTCGCTCCAGCGGTTGTAGCCGCCCGCGAGCGACGACACGCGCGTGTAGCCCATCTCCCGCAGCGTGCGGGCCGCGAGCGCGGACCGGGTGCCGCCCGCGCAGTAGAGGACGAGCTCGTCCTCGCGGTCCGCCTTCTCCTCGATGCGCAGCTCCAGGTAGCCCCGGGGGATGTGCACCGCGCCGGGGAGCCGGCCGCCCGCGTACTCGTCCGCCTCGCGCACGTCGACGAGCTTCACCTTCGCGCCCGAGTCCAAGAGCTGGCGAACGTGTTCGTGGGAGACCTCGCGGATCTCCTTCTTCACTTCCGACAGCAACTCGCGGAACGAGGGGGCCATGGCGATTGCCTGACTACTCCAGCCGCTCCAGCACCAGCGGGCGGGCCGCGGGCGCCCGGTCACCAAAGCGGTAGGCCGCGAGCAGCCGCGCCTTCACGTCCTCCACGGGCTTCGCGTCGTTGTAGTGCACCTGCACCACGGGCTCGCCCTGCTTCACCGCGTCGCCCACCTTCTTGAGCAGCGTGAAGCCCACGGCCGGGTCGATGCGGCTGTCCACGCGCTGCCGCCCCGCGCCCAGCGCCACCGCCGCCAGCCCCACGCCCTCCGTGTGGATGCCGGTGACGAAACCGTCCCGCGGCGCCACCACGTCCGTCGTGGCCTTCGCCGTGGGCAAGAGCGAGTAGTCGTCGATGGAGCGCGGGTCGCCGCCCTGCGACTGGACGATCTCCTTGAGCTTCTTGATGGCGCTGCCGTCCTCCACGGAGCGGCGCAGCATCCCGCGCGCCTCCTCCACGGTGGCGGCCTTCCTGCCCAGCACCAGCATCTCCGCCGTCAGGGCGTAGGTGATTTCGGTGTAGTCGTCGGGCGCGTCGCCCCGGAGCATGTCCACGGCCTCGCGGACCTCCAGGGCGTTGCCCACCTGGCGGCCCAGGGGTTGATCCATGTCCGTGAGCAGGGCCACGACCTTGCGGTTCATCTCCGCGCCCAGGCCAATCATGGTGCGGGCCAGCACGCGCGCGTCGTCCGCCGTCTTCATGAAGGCGCCGCTGCCCACCTTCACGTCGAGCACCAGCGCGTCGATGCCCTCCGCCAGCTTCTTGCTCATGATGGACGACGCGATGAGCGGGATGCAGTCCACCGTCGCCGTCACGTCGCGCAGCGCGTAGAGCTTCTTGTCCGCGGGGGCCACCTGGGCCGTCTGGCCGATGAGGCAGCACCCCACCTCGCGCACCAGCCGGCGGTAGTCCGCGGTGGACAGGTTCACGTTGAAGCCGGGGATGGACTCCAGCTTGTCCAGGGTGCCGCCGGTGTGGCCCAGGCCGCGGCCTGAAATCATGGGCACGGGCACGCCGCAGGCCGCCGCCAGGGGCGCCAGGCTCAGCGACACCTTGTCGCCCACGCCGCCCGTGGAGTGCTTGTCCACCTTGATGGCCGGCGTGTCGGAGAGGTCCAGGACCTCCCCCGAGTGGAGCATGGCGCGGGCCCACGCCCCCAGCTCCCGCGAGTCCAGCCCCTTGAAGAAGATGGCCATGCACATGGCGGCCATCTGGTAGTCGGCCACGGTGCCGGCGGTGTACGCCTGGATGAACGCCTGGATGTCCGACGGGTCCAGCCTGCCGCCGTCGCGCTTGGCCTTGATGAGCTCGTAGGGTTGCACGGGGGCAGGCCATAGCAGGAAGTCCCCACTCCATGCACCCCCTCGCGGGAAGGGAAAGCCCCGGCGGCATCTGGTAGATAGCGGGGCCCATGACGCTCCGCCGACTCCACGTGCTCGCCCTGGCCGCGCTCCTGTGCGCCTGTTCCAAGAAGTCCGAGGACGCCCCCAAGGCGCCCTCGCAGGCCTCCACCGCCACGAAGCCCCCCGAGGCAAAGCCCGTGGTCGTGGGGCTCGTCATCGACGTGGGCGGCCGGGGCGACCACTCGTTCAACGACGCGGCCCTGCGCGGCCTGGAGCTGTGGGCCGCCAACAAGAAGTACGAGAGCGGCAGGTACGTGGACGCCCCCGCCGGCGAAGTGCGTCAGTCCATCTCCTCCGACCTCGCGGCGCTCGCACCGGAAGTGAAGCCCCTGCCGGTGCAGCCCCTGGTGCTCCAGAGCAAGGCGCAGGAGGACTACGCCCCCAACCTCCAGCTGCTGGTGGAGCAGGGCGCGAAGCTGACCATCGGCAACGGGTACCTGCTGGCCAACGCGGTGCGCGACGTGGCCACGGAGAACCCGGAGGCGAAGTTCCTGCTCATCGACAGCCAGCTGCTGGACGCGCAGGGCAAGCCCAAGTCGCTGCCCAACGTGCGCACGGTGCTCTTCAAGGAGCAGGAGGGCAGCTTCCTCGTGGGCGCGCTGGCGGGGCTCGTCACGAAGACGAACAAGGTGGGCTTCGTGGGCGGCATCGAAGTGCCCCTCATCAAGCGCTTCGACGTGGGCTACCGCGCGGGCGTGCGCACCACGAACCCGAAGGCGGCGGACGCGCTGATGGCCGTGTACACGGGCAGCTTCAACAGCGTGTCCGCGGGCAAGGAGGTGGCGCAGGACCTCATCGCCAAGGGCGCGGACGTCATCTTCCACGCGGCGGGCACGGACGGCCTGGGCGTCATCCAGGCGGTGAAGGAGGCGCGGGCGGCGGGCAAGACGGTGTTCGCCATCGGCGTGGACTCGGATCAGTCGCACCTGGCGCCGGACGCCATCCTCACGTCCATGGTGAAGCACAGCGACCTGGCCGTGTACCAGGCGGCGAAGGACCTGGTGGACGGCAAGCTGACGGCGGGCGAGCAGGTGCTGGGCCTCAAGGAGAACGGCGTGGGCATGGCGGACGTGCGCGTGGAGTTCCCGGGCAAGGCGGAGGCGCTCCAGAAGGTGGAGGCCCTGCGTCAGCAGATCCTCGCCGGGAAGCTCACGGTGCCGGGCACGCAGGCGGAGCTGTCCTCCTTCCAGGTCGCGCGGCCCTGATCTCCCTCCAGCACATCACGAAGCGCTTCGGGTCGTGCGTGTCCCTGGAGGACGCGTCGCTGGACCTCCGCCCCGGGGAGCTGCTCGCCGTGGTGGGCGAGAACGGCGCGGGCAAGTCCAGCCTGATGAACGTGCTCTACGGGCTCTACCAGCCGGACGCGGGAGCGTTCCTGATGGAGGGCAAGCCGGTGCGGTTCAGGAGCCCGCGCGACGCCATCGCCAGGGGCATCGGCATGGTGCACCAGCACTTCATGCTGGTGCCCACGCTGACCGTGGCGGAGAACGTGGTGCTGGGCCGCGAGCCCACGAAGCGCGGCCTGCTGGACCTGGACCGCGCCTGTGACGAGGTGGCCGCCACGGCGAAGCGCTTCGGCTTCCAGCTGGAGCCGCGGGCCCGCGTGGACACGCTCACGGTGGGCTCCCAGCAGAAGGTCGAAATCGTCAAGGCGCTGCACCGGGGCGCGCAGGTGCTCATCCTGGACGAGCCCACCGCCGTGCTCACGCCGCAGGAGTCCGACGAGCTGTCGCAGGTGATGCGCGGGCTGGTGGCGCAGGGCCGCACGGTGGTGCTCATCAGCCACAAGCTCAAGGAGGTGCTGGGCGTGGCGGACCGCGTGGCGGTGATGCGCCGGGGCCGCACCGTGGCGGAGGTGCGCCCCAGCGAGACCTCCGTCTCCGCGCTCGCCTCGCTGATGGTGGGCGAGGGTTCCCGGGGCGCCGCGCTGACCGGGATGCCCTCGACGGCTGTCGCGACCACCCGCCTGTCGGGCACCGGCACCACCGGTGCGACGGCGCCGCTCGGATGGTTGTTCAGCGCGAACGATGGCTACGGGACGAACCTCTGCACCGACGGCGGCGCCGGCCATGTGACCGCGTGCTCACGGCCCGTCCTCCAGGCGCTCGTGGGCATCACCTTCCTGGAGTTCCTCAGGGCCCAGGTCGTTGGTGAGTGGTTCCCGGGAAGCAGCTCCCGGAAGACCCTCTGGTCCTTGGCCCCGGGCATTGGCTTGGAGCTCGGCCTCTAGTGAAGGCCGGTAGGGTTTCTCGAGCGAGTTGCCTCTCGCTCATTTCCAAACCACGCCGCATACATCCCCCAATCAAGACCAGCCCCGAAAGCTCAAATACTCCCCAGAGGCCGCCAAACCTCAAACCATCTCATCTCCGAATCACCCAGACACCACTCGACTTCAACATACCCCCCCCCAAAGAAAGACAGCAGACACCTTCAGCCACTCCACAACAGACTTCAGGCTTCATTCATGGACATTCAAAGAATCCCCTCAACCCTACACAGGCCGGCACCCGGGTCCCAAACAACCCGCCATCCATATATCAGCAGCCTCCAGGCAGCGCCTCGGCACACATCCGCCGAGCATGGACAGCAACATTAGTTCTGATAGCCTCAGGCTCAGCCCATCACTCCACATTCGCCACACGGACACTGGGCGCAAACACCCACAGAGGCGACATTGGACAAACCGAAGAAAACAATAACGGACACAGCTCCGCGCGAGCAATCCGGAGCACGCACAGGGGAGCTATATGACTACCAATACCAACAGGCGGCACGCGAGTGCCTCTCGCTTCTCGACGAAAAAGTTTCAGCATGCGTACTCTGCGAATGGCATGACGATTTCGTCACCGAGGCTCCCGCTCCAACACGATACCGCTTTCATCAAGTAAAAACACGCAAAGCTTCTCTGGGCCCCTGGAGCCTCAACGCATTCTTCGGAATTAAGAACAAAAAAGGACCAAAGCCCAAAAAGGGCATCAAGTCTCCCACGCTAGACAAAGACTCAATCGCGGCCAGGCTACTGGAACACTATCTCAACTTCGGAGCTGACTGCGAACTCCTCGCCTTTGTCACAGACAACGCAATTCACGCAGAGTTCGACAGTTTCCTCAAAAGCGTCGCAAGCGTCAAAGCATCAGTGGAGCTAGAAGAAGGCTCTCGAGAAACATTCGACACCCTCCATTCAGCATTCTTGATTAAATTTAAAGACCTCAACAAAGACGACTTCTTTGAATTCTTAAAGAGGATCAGAATCGTCGAACAGGCCGGCTCATCAATAGATCTGAACGTCAACTACCTACTGATGGCCGTCAAAATCAATGAGTTGAGCGAAGTAGACCTAACAACATCTCAAGCGGTCAGTATTGGAAAAAGCCTTGTCGAGAAGGTAAGAGTGCGATCGCACTATACATTTCCAGCACTGCCGTCATCAATCGAGGAACTCCGCAAAGAAAAAGGAGTAATAATCGATGACGTGCTTGCGCTCCTCAGCCTGTCGCTAAGTGGCTATCGCACGCTAAAGGCCGGCGGACCGCACGCGGTCAAGTCCCTATCGAGACTCCAACGACTCTGCAAACAGAGCGGCGTTCCGGATAATCTTATTGCCGACATCTGCAGAATCAAATGCAATTGGGACGGGTGGCGACTCGCGGAGCGACATCGTCTTGACGAACTTGATTTCATAGCCCTAAAAGCCGACTGCTCCCTACTAATGAAGCAACACAGCCTTGGCCAATTGCCGTTCGGCAAGCTAGCCACAGAGGCAGCAGCAGTTGCGGAGAAATATGCCTCTCAACTGGCGTCATCCTCACCACTCACCGACGAACTCGTAATGGGATTCGTATTTGCGCTTGCCGCCGACTCTGGCAACACACCATGAAATCATTCAATGAATTTGTCGCACAGGCCGGCGCCATGGGCCTCAGGCTACGCGCGAATACGGGCGAGTCCGAACTGCACTCAAGTGACGCCGATGCATTATTCCATACGCCACTACTGGCCCTAACGATGCTCCTTATAGCAAAAACTAAGAGGGATGGTTTATTAACCAACGAGCTAGCCACCTGGACAGGCGCGGTACTTGCGGTTCGCTTTGAGCACGCCCCAAGTCTTCAGTGGGGGGCAAAATGGTCACTGCCCTTGCGCAGTCGGTGTGCAGACGCCCTTGTGTTTCTTGAAAACGTAGGCTTGGTTTCCGTAGAGCATGCCCTACGCCGAACGATCAAGGTTTCAGACAGCGGAAACATTTTGATCCAGCGCCTTGCGCGTTCAGGTAACGAGGTCGGCCTACTGACTCGTTCGCTTCTGCGTGCATATAGTCGGGCACAAGCAAAAGGACTTCAATTACTATGAGCGCTCAACTGCTGTCAGTTGAATTCCTTCCCCGGGGCCGCCTGGGATGGGGAACTCGGCTCCTTGATTTCAGCAAGAGCATCACACTTCTCCTGGGCCCAAATGGCTCAGGGAAAACACCAATAATGCATGGCATCGCCTATGCCCTTGGCGGGGCAGTCTCGCTTCCGCCGGCCATCAGAAAGATGTGCCTTGCGATTCGCATTGACATTCGCGACTCAAACAACACCAAGCACGAAATCACGCGCTCCATCGAAGACAACTTCCAAGCTTCCGTCAAGTCCCCCAGCAAGGAAGTTTTCTACAATGACGAAAAGGAATACTCCGCGCGGATTCTCGAAATTCTTTCAATCCCAGGACGCAGCCTCAGCGAATCAAAAACAGGCAACAGCATCGCTCCGTACATGAGCATACTATTGCCTGCCTTTTGGGTTGACCAGGATACAGGATGGGTGACGAATTACAACCCACCAACAACTCATCGCTTCGTTAGAGACCAAGAAGAAGAAGTCGTACGATGGTTACTTGGCGTGCCTGCAAAAAATCGAACAATCAACAGAACAGCATACAATCAAGCCAAAATAAGGCTTGAGTCAATCGACGAAAAAATAGCCATCAAACGCGCCACCCTAGAGAGCCTCGTCCATGAGGCTCCAGGGCGCGACTTTATTGAAGCGACAGAACTTGAGCGACAGAAAGTCAATCTAGCCTCGACGCTTCAAAGGTATCAATCCACTGTCGCCATTCAATCCAAGGCAAGCTCAACGTTCGATGCCCATTTAAGAGATGCGGCACGCAAAAGAGACGAAGCCAAGCTGACGCTTGACGCGAACGAGCGGCGCCTGGAAGGCATGAAAAAGCTTTCCCAAGATCTTGGCGCGGAGATTGACATCCTAGATTTGAATGAAGTCGCCGCTGATGCGTTTCGCACGTTATGCGGGAACTCCGCATGCCAGTTCTTCCGTCGCCCCGAGGACTCTTATGGTCGACGTCTGCTCTACCTAAAAGACCAACTCAAGGATCTTGAAACATCAACGAATGCGCTAAACCAAGCCATAAGTGAATCCAAGCAAAAACTCCAAATTGAGGAGCTACAGCTTTCAAACCTCGTTAGGGCGCGACAGCAAGAACAAGAATCAACGGGCACACAGCAGACGCTATCCACAATCGAGACACTCACGAAGCAGATCGCAGAGGTCGACATACGCATTGCACAGTCGAGCCAGTTAACTGCCGAACGCGCAAAGCTAGATGTCCTCTTAACAGAGCGTGCAAAGGCAGAAGACGACGTCAAGGAAGAGCGCCCGACCGGGCAGCGCCGTGACCACGGTCGGATTCTTGATGCGCGAGTTCTTCTTCAAACCAACATCATTAAGTGGCTCTCCACGCTCAATACAAAAAATATCTACGACGACGTCATCGTGGACGACGATCTTCGATTGTTCATTGGTGGTGAGCGCTTCGTCGCCAATTCCTCAACTAGCGGGAGTACGCGGACACGGGTTGTCCTTGCTCATCACGCGGCCATACTTGAAACATCCTTAATTCTAGGAGGCGCCCATCCGCACTTCATGTTTTTTGACACACCCAAGCAGCATGAGATAGCAGAGAAAGATCTAAGGGCTTTCATTGATGAATTCCGAAAACTGCCTGAAAAATACAAATCACCTATCCAGCTTGTTATTTCGGCTACAGTTGCCGACTTTCTCGATGTCACGTCGGACGATCGCGTTTGGCGTCCCTTGTTCGAAACCAACGAAGGGTCGCGCTACTTTGGCACTATCTGACCCAAGGCGTGGTTGACGTTGTCTGGAGGGGCTGAACTTTATCGGCGATGAGTGATGGATGTTCCCCAGGGAGGCTCAAGTAGGCCATCGTCCAAGCCTCCGCTGCGACGATCCTACTGTAAGGAGAACTTGCTCATCTGAGCTACAAGCGTCAGCTCCTCGTACTGGATCCCACAAAGGGCCCACTACGAGCGAGGTGGGTCTGAACGTGGGAGTTCCGAAATGCCCTTGTCGTATGGGCTCCGGTTTGCAGGCGAGGTCGCGTTCCAGGGACTTGAGGACCTCCTCTCCTCCAGAAACAGCAGCGACCTTTTCGGCCTGTCTCTCACGGGCGAGCTGGAGTTCCAGCCCCGCTCGGAGCAGACCTTCCTCTCCCAAAGTCGCCTCGCGCTTCGTGCAGGATGGTTGTTCAGCGCGAACGATGGCTACGGGACGAACGTTTGCACCGACGGCGGCGCCAGCCATGTGACCGCGTGCTCACGGCCCGTGGTCCAGGCACTCGTGGGCATCACCTTCCTGGAGTTCCTCCGCGCCCAGATCGTCGGTGAGTGGTTCCCGGGAAGCAGCAGCCGGAAGACCCTCTAGTCCGTGGCCCCGGGCATTGGCTTGGAACTGGGCCTCTAACAACTCCCCGCGAATCACCAGCACGGCGCCCACCGCGATCCGTGACGCAGGGTGAAAGTCACGTACATCCATGATCTCCATTCGCTCCATCGCGCTCTCTTGCGTCGTCGTGCTCGGATTCTTCGCAGCATGCAGTGACGATTCCCCTTCCCCTGACGAGACCCCCGACGCCTCCGTGCCGGATGCGTCCGTTCCAGAGATGTGCACGGACGCCGGGACCACACAGTGCGGCGACACCTGCGTGAACACCGATACCGATCCGGCAAACTGTGGAGTGTGCGGCCAGGCCTGCACGGCCAGCGAGGATTGCCAGAGCGGCCTCTGCGTCGCAGTCTGTCGGATTGGCGGTGAGACGTTCACGGCCGGGGCGGTGAACCCGGCGAATGCCTGCGAGCAGTGCGTGCCTGCGACGTCCGAGACTGCCTGGACCCCGCTCGCGGAAGGGCGGCGTGCGGCGCGGGTCAGATCTGCTCGGCTGGCGCGTGCAGCCCGAAGTGCCTCATCAACGGCACGTTCTACGCCGAAGGGACACCCAGCCCGCTGAATGCCTGTGAAGTGTGCGCGCCCGCGACGTCGACGACGACGTGGTCTCCGCGCGAGGCCATTCCACTGCTGGTTGGCGGCACCGACATCGCGGAGCAGGGCTGGACGGCGTACTCGCAGGCGCCGAACACGCTCACCTACGGCGCGGACCATGTCCGCCTCGCGACGTCGACCAACAGCGGCGCTCAATCGGGCGGACAGTTGCTCCTCGCGAAGGCGAACGCCGTTGCCCCGACGCAGCCGTTCGCCCTCCGCGTGACGATGCAGGTTGAATCGGTGAACAAGCACAACCAGCTCGACAGCGGCGCGGCCATCCTGGGGAGCATCGTCGGCACGGTCGGCAATTCAACCGACCGCGCGCAGATGATCTACCTGGACAGCGCGGCGATGGGCTGGGCGGATGACTCACAGTCGTCGGCGTTCGCCGTGACCGATGGCGCGTATCACGTCTACGAGCTCGCGGTGAATGCCGACAAGGTGGCGACGGTGAGCGTCGATGGCGTCGCGAAGCTCACCCGGAACAACTTCGTGACGAACGGCACTATCGCCATCGGCGATCAGACCAACGATCGGAACGTCGACGGCGTGGTGCGGATCAAGTTGGTCGAGAAGCTCTGTCAGTGAGGAACACTTCTGTCCCCATGGCTTGGCATGGGGACAGAATCAGGTGTGGGCCATGACCGGAAACCGGTGGGCCTCTTGTGAGACACGAAGATTCCGAATGAAGAGGTCGGCCTCCGTGTCCTCACCGACGGCCACTGCACCCGGCCAGTAGCGCTCCGGCGTGAAACCGAAGCGGATGGACCGAATGGGTCGGTCGATCAACCGGGGGATCCAGGCCCGCAGGTCGAAGGGCTCACGGGCGAAGACGTCGTCCAGGTACAGCGTCTCGCCCTCCACTCCCGCGAACACCCAGGCGTCCGTTCCCAGCTGGCGCAGCGGCCTCGCGAAGCCGTTGGCCACGGGCCAGCTCGCCACCGTCGCGTAGCCCCGCGCTCCGAAGCGCCCCGTGGAGGGCAGCCCCTCGCTGGAGAGCGCGGCGAGCCCGGCGCGCACCTCCGCGTCATCCAGATTGAGCGTGGGCGCGGGTGGGCCTCCAGGCACGGCGTCGTACGTGGCGGCGAACAGCATCTGCAGTTGCGGCTGGAACCCGAAGCGCGGGTAGAACTGGCGCACCTTGGGGTTGGCGAAGAGCAGCACGGGCGCATCCCCGCACGCGTCCAGCGCGGCGTTCATGACCACTCGTGCCAGTCCCCGCCCACGATGCGATGGCAGGCAGCCCACGGCGCCCAGTTGGTAGGCCGTCACCTCGCGCCCTTCCAACAACAGGCGCATCCGCATCACGGAGGCATTGGCCACCACGTGATCGGATTCGACCAACGCGAAGGCGCGGTAGTCGTCGTTCCATTCTCCCCAGGCGCACCACTGTCGAAAGCTGGCACGGCGGAAGACCTGGGGCACGTATTCACAGAACGCGGCCTGCAGCTCTGTGTCCCGAGGGCCAATCACGGTGGTCATGGCGTCGATGACTCTTCCCATTCACACAACCCCAAACCCCAGATGAGCATGAACGACAGGTGCACGCTGGGATGGAACGGCAGGTAGTGCACCAGGGCCAGGACGTGGAAGCCCACGAAGGACAGCAGGGCTCCCGTGGCCGGAATCGAACCCGCCCGGTGCCTTCGCACCAGCGCCCTCGCCAGCAACCCGTGCATCGTCGCCAGCAACACCAGCCCCACGAGCCCTGTCTCCGCCCAGGCCGTCAGCCAGATGTTGTGGGAGTCCGTGGCCAGCAGGTCCGTGATGCCCGTCTCCGCCTGCGTCGCCAGCGCCGCGGGTTTGTGATTGCCGAAGCCCACGCCCACCAACGGATGCTCGCGCACCAGGCGCCAGCCCACGGACATCGCCAGCGAGCGCTCCCCGCTGCCGAAGAGGTTGTCCACCGCCTTGCCGAACCGCTCCCGCCACGCGGGCGTCAGCAGGACCGCGACCACCAGCGCCACCGCCACCCCGAGCCCGGCCTTCCTCGCCGTCCCCCGCAGCAACAGCAGCAGCGCCAGCACACACACGCCCAGCGCCGCGCCCAA
Source organism: Corallococcus sp. 4LFB (assembly GCF_046520365.1). Taxonomy (NCBI): domain Bacteria; kingdom Pseudomonadati; phylum Myxococcota; class Myxococcia; order Myxococcales; family Myxococcaceae; genus Corallococcus; species Corallococcus sp. 4LFB. The sequence continues at coordinate 8,359 of NZ_JBKGHJ010000060.1, read as the reverse complement.
CGCCGCTCGCGCGAACGCGGCGTAGATGGACAGCAGCAGCCCCAGCACCATCACGCCCGCCAGCACCCGCCGCCGCGTCACCTTCGAGCGGCCAATCACCGCCAGCGCGGGCCCCAGCACCGCAATCGCTCCGTGCGCGAACCTCAGCCGGTGGAAGAAGAAGCCTCCCGCCGCGTACCTCGGGTTTTCCTCCGTCCCGAAGTTCTCGTGCAGGCGCGACAGGTTCAGCTTCGTGAACTTCGGCGGCTCCCAGGGCCACGCCACCCGGTGCTGGAACAAGCCCAGGGCCGCCGCCACAAGCCAGCCTCCCGCGATGAGCCCTCCCAGCATCAGCCACGGCACCCCCAGCGTCCCGATGCACGCGACCGCCGCTCCCGCCACCGTGTCCAGCGCCTGGCCGTACCTCGCGCCCCTCGGCCACTTCGCCGCGGCTCCCGTGAGCAGCGCGACCGCCGGGGAGAGGAGCTGCCAGACACTCAGGGCGACGCTCGCCAGCACGAAGGCCCTGACGTCCTTCTCCAGCCGCAGCCGCTTCGTCACCGCCAGCGCCAGCGCCAGCGCCGTGGCCAGGATGGCTCCCGCCTGGAGCACCGCCTCCGCCAGCACCAGCCCCACCGCGTAGAGCCCCAGCACCGCGGCGACCGCCGTCCGCCAGCGCCCTGCCTCGACCGTCTTGGTATCCGTGACCATGCCGTGCGCCTCGAACCCGCGAGGCCGCTGGACCCTATCCCACCTCGCGCGCCCCTGCCCTTCCAGACTGGACCTGGAATCTGCGGCGATGGCGCCCATCGCGACATTTCACGCGCTTGACGTTGGCGGTCCGGACGGGCACGCGTTACCCAGCGTCCTTTCCCGGGGCCCACCCTTCCAGCCATGCGCACCACCCATCGACCTTTCACCACCCTGGCGCTGGCGCTGAGCCTCTTCGTGGCCGCGCTGGAGATGACCGTCGTCTCCACCGCCATGCCCACGGTGGTCAGCGACCTGGGCGGCATCCAGCACTACGCGTGGGTCTTCACCGCGTACATGCTGTCGTCCACCATCACCGTACCCATCTACGGGAAGCTCGCCGACCTCTACGGCCGCAAGCCCGTCATCCTCTTCGGCACCACCCTGTTCCTCGCGTCCTCCATCGCGTGCGGGCTCTCCACGTCGATGAACATGCTGATCGCCTTCCGCGTCCTCCAGGGCCTGGGCGCGGGCGCCATGCAGCCCATCGCCATCACCATCATCGGGGACATCTACACGCTGGAGCAGCGCGGGAAGGTCCAGGGCGCGTTCAGCGCCGTGTGGGGCATCGCCGGCCTCGCGGGCCCGCTCACCGGCGGCCTCATCGTGAAGTACCTCACCTGGCACTGGATCTTCTTCATCAACATCCCCATCGGCATCGCGTCCATGGCGCTGCTCGTCGCCTTCTTCCACGAGCAGCTCCAGCGCAAGGCTCGCGCGCAGCTCGACTACGCGGGCGCGGCGCTCCTGTCCTCGGGCGTCGTGGCGCTGCTGTTCGGGGTGCAGGGCTCCGGGCAGTCGCTGCTCGGCCTTCCGGTGGCCGCCGTGCTGCTCACCGCGTTCGTGTTCGTGGAGCTTCGCGCCGCCGAGCCCATCATCCCGATGAGCATCTTCAAGATTCCCACCATCGCCATCTCGAACCTGGCCGGCGCCCTCTTCTCCGCCGCTCAGTTCGGCGCGACCACCTACGTGCCCCTGTACGTGCAGGGCGTGCTCGGCGGTTCGGCCACCATGGCGGGCGGGATGATCACCCCGATGATCGTCGGCTGGCCGCTGGCGAGCCTCATCGGCGGCAAGCTGATGGTGCGCACCGGCTTCCGTCCGCTCATCGTCGGCGGCCTGGGCCTGGCCGCGATTGGCACCGCGCTGATGGCGTTCCTGCTCAAGCCGGGGGCGGCCATGCTCGTGCCGCAGATCGCCATGGGGTTGTTTGGCATTGGCCTGGGCTTCGCCGCCATGGCGACGATGGTGGCCGTGCAGACCACCGTGGGCTGGGAGCTTCGGGGCGTGGCCACGGCCAGCAACATGTTCTTCCGGACCATCGGGGGCTCCCTGGGCGTGGGGCTCATGGGCGGCGTGCTGGTGTCGCAGCTCATGAAGGATCCGAACGTCCCCGTGAGCGCCGCCGCGGAGCTGCTCGGGCCCGAGCACGGGCGCGGCCTGGCTCCCGCCATCCTCGAATCGCTCGGCGGCGCGCTGAACACGGGGCTGTCCATCAACTTCTGGATCATGTGCGCGGCGATGATCGCCGCGTTCGTCGCGGGCCTGTTCTTCCCCAAGGTGAAGCGCCTCACCACGCCGGTGAACCTGTCCGACGTGCCCGCCTCCCACTGAGCCTGGAGCGCGTGCGAGGCGTCATGGCCCCTGTCCCGGGCCAATGGGCTCCCGGCGCATGTCATGCGTCCGTCACTGCGCGGACGAATCACGTTGCACGGCGCGTGTGGGCTGGGGTCCCATCCGCATGAAGGTTGAACGGCCTTACTCCAGGAGATGAAAGATGGCGGGTCCGCTGAGTGACGAGGAGCTGCAGAAGATCGACGCCTACTGGCGCGCGGCGAACTACCTGTCCGTCGGGCAGATCTACCTCAAGGACAACCCGCTCCTGGAGCGGCCCCTCACGCGCGAGGACATCAAGCCGCGCCTGCTGGGCCACTTCGGCACCACGCCCGGCCTCAACTTCATCTACGTCCACCTGAACCGCATCATCCGGAACCACCGGGCCAACATGATGTATGTCATTGGCCCCGGCCACGGCGCGCCCGGCATCATCGCCAACACGTTCCTCGAAGGCTCCTACACGGAGCTGTACCCCAACATCGAGCGCAACCGCGACGGCATGAAGCGCCTGTTCCGCCAGTTCTCCTGGCCCTACGGCGTCCCCAGCCACGACGCGCCGGAGGTCCCCGGCTCCATCAGCGAGGGCGGCGAGCTGGGCTACTGCCTGCTGCACGCGTACGGCGCCGTGCTGGACAACCCGGACCTCATCGTCCCCTGCGTCGTCGGCGACGGCGAGGCGGAGACGGGCGCGCTCGCCGCGAGCTGGCACTCCAACAAGTTCATCAACCCCATCACCGACGGCGCCGTGCTGCCCATCCTGCACCTCAACGGGTACAAGATCGCCAACCCCACGGTGCTCGCGCGCATCGACGCGGACGAGCTGGAGGCCCTCTTCAAGGGCTACGGCTACACGCCCTACGTCCTGGAGGGCGACGACCCGAAGGACATGCACCAGCGGATGGCGGAGGTGCTGGACACCCTCTACGCGGAGATCCAGCGCATCCAGCGCCACGCCCGCGAGAAGAACGACCCCACCCGCCCGCGCTGGCCCATGCTCGTGCTGCGCACCCCCAAGGGGTGGACGGGCCCGAAGGTGGTGGACGGCAAGCCCGTGGAGGGCACCTGGCGCGCGCACCAGGTCCCGCTGGAGGAGGTGCGGGACAACCCCGAGCACCTGAAGATTTTGGAGGCGTGGCTCCACAGCTACCGCCCCCGCGAGCTGTTCGACGCGAACGGCACCTTCCGCGAGGAGCTGGCGGACATCGCGCCCAAGGGGCGGCTGCGCATGGGCGCCAACGTCCACGCGAACGGGGGCCAGCTGCTGGTGCCGCTCGTGCTGCCGGCCTTCCGCGACTACGCCATCGACCCGGGCGTCCCCGGCTCCCGGCAGGTCAGCGCCACCCGGGTGCTGGGCGGCTACCTGCGGGACGTGATGCGCCACAACCTGGCGACGAAGAACTTCCGCATGTTCGCCCCGGACGAGAACGCGTCCAACCGGCTCCAGGACGTCTACGCCGTCACCGGCAAGAGCTGGGACGCGAAGCAGGAGCCCACGGACGAGCACCTCTCCGTCGACGGGCGCGTGATGGAGGTCCTGAGCGAGCACCTCTGCCAGGGCTGGCTGGAGGGCTACCTGCTCACCGGACGCCACGGCTTCTTCTCCTGCTACGAAGCCTTCATCCACATCATCGATTCGATGTTCAACCAGCACGCCAAGTGGATCAAATCCGCGAAGGAGCTGCCGTGGCGCAAGCCCATCGCGTCGCTGAACTACCTGCTCAGCTCGCACGTGTGGCGGCAGGACCACAACGGGTTCTCCCACCAGGACCCGGGCTTCATCGACCACGTGGCCAACAAGAAGGCGGACACGGTGCGCATCTACCTGCCGCCGGACGCGAACACGCTCCTGTCGGTGGCGGACCACTGCCTGCGCTCGAAGAACTACGTGAACCTCATCATCGCGGGGAAGCAGCTCGCGCCGGTGTGGCTGGACATGGAGAGCGCGGTGCGCCACTGCTCGGACGGCATCGGGGCGTGGGACTGGGCCGGCAATGACGACGGCGACCCGGACGTGGTGATGGCCTGCGCGGGCGACGTTCCCACCCTGGAGACGCTGGCCGCGGTGACGCTGCTGCGCGCGTGGGCGCCGGAGCTCAAGGTGCGCGTGGTCAACGTGGTGGATGTCTTCAAGCTCGCGCCGGTGCACGTCCATCCGCATGGGCTCAACGAGGAGGACTTCAACCGCCTCTTCACCACGGACAAGCCCGTGGTGTTCGCGTTCCACGGCTACCCCACGCTCGTGCACAAGCTCACGTACAACCGGGCGAACCATGCCAACATCCACGTACACGGCTTCAAGGAAGAGGGCACCACGACGACGCCGTTCGACATGACGGTGCTCAACGACATGGACCGCTTCACCCTGGCGCTGAGCGCCATCCAGCACTCCAAGGCCGCGCGGCACCGGCTGGACGACGCGGAGCAGCGCTTCTCCGAGGTGCGCCAGCGCCACAAGCTCTACGTGTCGGAGCACGGCGAGGACATGCCCGAGGTGGCTGGCTGGAAATGGACCGCGCGATGAGCGACGCGGGCGCGGTGCTGGTCATCAACAGCGGCTCCTCGTCGCTGAAGTTCGGCCTCTATGTCGAGCAGGACGGCCAGGAGGCGGTGCGGTTCAAGGGCAGCGTGAGCCCCATTGGCGCGGAGCAGGCCCGGCTCGTCGTGAAGGACGGCGCGGGCAAGCAGGTGCGCGCGGCGGACGTGCGGCACCCGTCGCAGGAGGAGGCCCTCCAGGAGGCCCTGCGGCACCTGCGGGAGCTGGGCGGAGCGCGCCCCCAGGCCATCGGGCACCGGGTGGTGCATGGCGGTCCCCACCTGCGCCAGCACCAGGCGCTGACGCCACAGGTGATGAAGGCGCTGGAAGCGGCGACGCACTTCGCGCCGCTGCACATCCCCGCCGCGCTCCAGCTCATCCGGGCCTCGGAGCGGCAGTGCCCGGACGTGCCGCAGTTCGTCTGCTTCGACACGGCCTTCCACGCGACGCTGCCGGAGGCCGCTTCGACGCTCCCCCTACCCCGCGCCGTGCGCGACCAGGGCGTACAGCGGTATGGCTTCCATGGCCTGTCGTATGAGTCCATCGTCGCGAGGCTCGCGCCCCAGGTGCCCGCGCGCACCGTGGTGGCGCACCTGGGCAATGGCGCGAGCCTCGTGGCGCTCGACCACGGCCGCTCCGTCGATACGTCCATGGGCTTCACGCCCACGGGGGGCATTCCGAGCGGGACCCGCACGGGCGACCTGGACCCGGGCGTGTTGCTGTTCCTGATGCGCACGGGCGGGCTGGGCGCGGAGGCGCTGGAGGCGCTGGTGAACAAGGACTCCGGGCTCCGGGGCCTGTCGGAGGGGACCAGCGACATGCAGGCCCTCACGCGGGACGCGGAGGCGGGCAGCGCGGCGGCGGCGCTGGCGGTGGACGTCTTCACGCGCGGCATCGCGAAGACGGTGGGCGCCTACGCGGCGGTGCTCGGCGGACTGGACCTGCTCGTGTTCACGGGCGGCATCGGGGAGAACAGCGCGCGGGTGCGCCAGGGCGTCTGCGCGACGCTCGGCCACCTGGGCATCCGGCTGGACGCTCAGCGGAACGAGGCGAGCGCGGAGCTCATCACGGCCGATGCGGCGTCATGTCCGGTGCGTGTGCTGCCCAGCGACGAGGAGCTCCAGCTCGCCCGTCACACGCGGCGGCTGCTTCGCGGGTGAAGGCACCTACGCCCGCCGCGCGAGGCTCCGGCGCGGCAGGTGCAGCAGTCCTTCGCGGCGCAGCCACAGGGCCGCCGCGACGATGGTCAGCAGGGTCGTGGGCATCCAGGCCGCCACGGCGGGCGCCAGGCGCTCGGTGAGCACCAGCGTGCGGGACACCACCATCAGGCCCCACATCGCCACGGCGATGAGCAGCCCCTCCACCACCGCCGCCGTCAGGTGGCCCCGCCGGTTCGTCCGCAGCGCCAGGCCCACCGCCAGCAGCGCCGCGGGCAGCCCCGCCAGCGGGTACGCGAAGCGGTTGTGCCACGCCAGCTGGAAGGCCTTCGTCGCGAGCCCCACCTCTTCTCGCGCGACGATCTGCTCGCCCAGCTCTCCCAGGCGCATCTGCTCCGGGCGGCCGGGACGGATGCGGAACGTCGTCGCGCCCACGCCCAGCTCGTACTCCGCGGTGGGCTGCTGCTTCACCGCCGTGCGCCCGTCCTCCGTGAACGTGCGCTCCACCACGTCCGTCAGCTCCCAGCGCGTCCCCTCCAGCGAGCGCATCCGCCCCGCGTCCACGCGGCGGCGCAGCTTGAACTCCGGCGTCAGCGTGAAGATGGAGACGTTCTCGAAGCCCTCCTGCGCGTTGCCGCCCCGGAGGAAGAAGATGGCGTCGCCCCGCCGGAACCACTGCTTCGGCGTGTAATACATCCGCCAGTCGCCCCACCGGTTGAAGCGCTGCGTGGTGATTTCATCCACGCGGCGGCCCGCCCTGGCGGCCACCGTCTCGTCGAAGGCCACCAGCCCCACGCACGCCACCAGCGCGCACAGGCCCACCGGCAGGTACAGCGCCGCGGGCCCGAAGGTGAGCGCCCGCAGCGCCGTCACCTCGCCCTTCTTGCGCAGCGCGGACACCGTCGTGCCCGCCGCCAGCAGCAGCGCCGCCGGCCCCAGCTGCTGCACCGTCACCAGCGCCTTGTAGCCGTAGAGCTTGAGCACGTCCCACACCCAGCCCTCACCCCCGTAGGCCTTCGCGCGGTCCACGAAGTCCACCACCAGGAACACCGCCACCACGCCCGCCAGGATGCCCAGCGTGTAGCGCACGTACGCGCGCACCACGTACCCGAAGAGGGTGCCCTTCATCGCACCGTCCCCGAGCGCGTCACGCGGTACAGCGCGAACGCGCCCACCACCATGAAGAGCACGTTGGCCAGCTGCCCGGCGACCAGCACCGGCAGCTGCCCCTTCTGGCCCATCTGCTCGAAGGCGCGGCTGAGCAGGTAGTAGAGGACGTAGCCGCCCAGGGTCAGCAGGTAGCCCCACGCGCGGCCCGCCTGCCTGCGGCCAATGGCCAGCGGCGTGCCCAGCAGCGCGAACGCCATCGGCGCCACCGCGTTGCCCAGCCGGCTGTGCAGCGCCATCAGGAAGGGGCGCGGATCATCCCGCCGCTCCTCCGCGTCCTTCGCCGCCGCCAGCAGCTCCACCGGCGTCAGCTCCTCCTTCGGCGAGCGGAACCGGTTGCGCCGCGACAGCGACCCGCCCAGCCCCACGTTGATCTCCGCCTTGTCGAAGGCGACGACGCTCGCGTCCACCGAGGAGCGGTTGGCGCGGTGCACCTCGCCTTGCTTCAACTCAATCCGCAGCGCCTCGCCCCGCTCGGACGTGCCCACGCTGCCCTTGTGCGCCAGCACCAGCAGCGGCGAGCTGGGGTCGCGGTCGTCGTGCAACAGCACGTTCGTCCACCCGCCCCCCTTGGGCGCCACCTTCTGCGCGTACAGCGTCAGGTCGCTCAGGTCCTCGTAGAAGACGCCGGACTTCACGTCGCCCGCGACGTTCTTCTGGATGACCTCGCCCACCAGGTCCTTCACGCCCGTGAGGCCCCACGGCTCCACCGTGGACGTGAGCAGCACCATGAAGGCGCTCAGCGCGATGCCCACGCCCAGCGGCGCCGCCAGCAGCTGGAGCGGGCTGATGCCCAGGGCCTGCAGCGACGTGAGCTCCCGGTCCTCGCCCAGCCGCCCCAGGCCCAGCAGGATGGCCAGCAGGAACGCGATGGGCAGCGCCATCACCAGGAAGTGCGGCGCCAGGTACGCGATGAGGCGGCCCAGGTCGCCCAGCGTCACCGCCGAGCCCAGGAGCACGTCCGTGCCGCGCAGGAACTGCATCACGAACAGCAGCAGGAACATGAACGCCACCCAGACGCACAGGGGGACGAGCAGCTCCTTGAGCAGGTAGCGCGCCAGCAGCTTCACGGCCGCGCCCGCAGCCCCCGCGCGCCGATGTCCCGGCGGAAGTGCCTGCCCTCGAAGCGCACGGCGTCCGCCGCCGCCAGGGCCCG
>NZ_JBKGHJ010000609.1:0-4385 GCF_046520365.1 Corallococcus sp. 4LFB | reverse complement strand
CCTCCGTGGCGCTGGGGGAGCGGGCCAGCGCGCGCGCCGGCTCCCCGCGCTTCGCGAGCGCCGTGAGCAGGTGCTTCCCGACGAACCCCGAGCCACCGGTGACGAACGCGCGCACGTGTGAAGCCTCCTCGGACAGAGGACGCCGCTCCTACCACTCCCGGCGGGGCGCGGGGTAGCCCGCGCCCCGAAGGTCAGAACATGTCGCGCAGCGAGGGGGCCGGCCCCGCGAACAGGGCGCTGGCCGTGTCGAGCGAGGCCTCCTCCGCGCGCAGCATCCCGGCGAGCTGGAGCGCGCGGGGCGTGAGGAAGCCGGTGTAGAGCGGCGCCAGGGCGCGCACGTGCAGTTGGAGGTGGCCCTCGCCGCCCGGGCGGACGCGGGCGGTGCCGCCCTCCACCTCCAGCACGAAGCGCCCCTGGTTCTCCGGGAAGAGGTCGTCCTCCACGTCCAGGTGGAGCGCGCCGGACAGGCCGGGGGCGAAGCCGCGCGCCTCCAGGGCCCGGGGGACGTCCAGCAGGCGCGTCATCCAGTGCATGGAGAGCTTCACCTGGTAGGTCTGTTCGCGCAGCAGCGCGAGGAGCGGCTCGTCCGCGCCGCCGAACCACATCACGTCCTGGGCCAGGGAGCGGTGGTCGCCCAGGAAGCGCAAGAGCCGGCGCGCGGCGGCGGGCGTGGTGGCGGTGAGGTCGGTCAGCTTCAGGACCTGCCTGGGCACGGCGCCCTGGGGTGAGAGGCCGCGCACGAGGTACACGTAGCCCTCCACGCCGGAGGTCCCCTCCACGACGTAGCCGTAGGCGGTGTCGTTGCGGGGCGTGCGCACGCGCCGCCAGATGTAGTCCCCCCGGTCCAGCCAGCCGTGGTGCTGGGCGGCGAAGCGCCGGTAGCAGGCCTCCACCGCCGCGTCGTCGGACGGGCGCAGGGGGCGCAGGGACAGGGAGCGCTCCCCCAGCTCCAGCGAGGCCGCGTCGACGTGGATTTCATAGCGCGCGCCAGCGACCTCGTAGCCCACGCGCCGGTAGAGCGGCTGCGTCGCGGGGTAGAGGACGGAGAGGGGGGCGCCCCGTCGCGCATCTCCCGCAGGAAGTGATGGAAGAGGCGCGTGGCGGCGCCCGCGCCCCGGTGCGCGGGAGCGACGCCCACGCCGCCCACGCCGATGAGGGGCACGGAGCGGCCCCCCAGGAACTGGCCCATGCGGATGAGGGTGAGGGTGGCGGCGACCTCGCCGTTCACGCGCAGGATGCGCAGCGAGGACTCGGAGAAGTTCTTGCGCACCCCGGTCTCGGAGTCCGCGAGCGGCATGGCGAACGCCTGCGCGGTGATGTCCGCGATGGCGGCCAGTTCCTGCTCATCCCTCGGAGGTCCGTACGCTTCCGTCTCCATCCCGCATCCCCCTTGCTGGTTTCAGGCGGCGCAGCATGGCGCAGCGGATGGAGGGCGGGAAGGCTCAGACCTCGACGAACTGTCCTCCCACGATGCCGGCCTGTTCAAGGGCGGCCTTGAGCTCGCCATCGACGATGAGCGCGGGCCGCCATCCCCAGAGGCGGAACACGCGCTCGTCAGCGACCTTCCCCTTTTCGATGCGCAACCCACCGATGTCTCGATATTCCCCTACCTTCTCGGGCTGACCGTCTTCAGGTCTCCAGAACTGGACCTCCTCACTCGCCACTTCATCAACGCAGCGGACGGTGCGCGTGACGACCAGAAGGAAATAGGGCTCGTTCTGGCCCTCGACCTGCACGGGAAAGAGCTGCACGTCGTTGGGGGCCAGCGCGCGAAAAACCCCAGCCGTCCTGGCATTGAGAACAGGCGTGAGCCCTACGCCTGCGGACGTGAAGTCCAGGGGCTTCCCAGGACGGGAGAGCGGAACCCGCAGCGGGCCTGGATCGGGAATGAGCACCCCATCCGAGAACACCCAAGGGTCCTCCAAAGGTTGACCGTCAGCATGGGTCGGCGTCTTGAAGTACCAGCGTCCCGGTACGTACACGTCAATGAGCAGGTCGAAGAACCGTCGTTCCTTCACTTCAGGCATCGGGATCCCGGGTGATGAGCTTTCGCATGCGGGTGCCCGCGGTCGTCAGTTCTTCCGCGATGGCGGTCAGGACGTCCATCAACGCGGTCCGGCACTGCGCGACGCCTCTGCACTTCCCCATGGCCTTGCTGATCCGGTTGAGCACGGCTTGATGGTACTCCGCCGGATGAGGTCCTCGATGCCCGTTGATTCGCACCAGGTTCGCCGTGTCATTGAGGCTCATTCCTGCCTGCTCGAAGAACGGTTCGAAGACGGGCGTCCACGGTCCACCCGACAGCTCCGACACCTCGTTCTTGTCCGTGCAGATGTGATGGACGTCGCCTTCAGGGTCACCCTGGATTCCACCCCCGGGCCCCATGGCGACAGCCGCCACCGCCGTGGGAGCCAACGTGACGTTGAGCACTCCGGCGGACGACACGGAGATGGAGCGCACCTCACCGGCCAGCGCCCGCGACAACTGGAACCCAGCTCCGGCCTCCGCACTCAACGCAGCCTGCGGGAAGCCCGGCATCCGAGGCCCCTGCGCGGCCATCGCGTTCCTGCCGCCCAGCGCCGTCATCGCGACGATGACCAGCACCCGCGCCCCGTTGCTCCCGAGCACCCGCCCGAAGCGATGCCCCGCCTCCTTCAGCCCGGCCACATCCCGGGCGTCCCGCGATTCATCCATCAGCCGCAGGAAGCCCTGCCCCAGGTTCCACACCGGCCCCGTGCCCAGATACGCGATGAGCGATGCCGTCAGAACCACCGCGACCAGCTTCGTGACGGGCTCCGGTGCGACCAGCATCACCATCGCCGTGCCAATCATCGTCGTCACCATGGCTCGCAGCGCGGCCGGGTCCATCAACTCCTCCATCGCCTCCGCCACCCCTTCCCAGACCGCATCGAGCGCGAACGAGAGCGCCATCCTCCGCCGCTCCATCGGGTCCACGGGGAAGTCATCGCTCAAGCGGAGCACCTGCTGCCGGCCTCGGGCGCCGTCGACGATGCCGCCCGCGGACGCGAGCAGTGAGCGCCCGCTGGACTCCCGGAACGACACGTCCAGCTTCAGCTCGAGCACGAGCCGGGTGACGGCGTCCTTGAACGCCTCCTCGTCAATCCGGACCGGCTCCGTCTCCACCGGCGTATACGCGATGGGCCGGCCCCGGCCCGTGTCGAGGTTCACCACGCGCGTCGTCGCGCAGCCCGCTGCAAGCCACAGCAGCACGGCCATTGCCCAGAGCCTCATGTGCCCTCACAAACCTTGAGGAAGATTGGACCAGGTTCCATGGGCCCGCGTTCTACACCTCGACGAACCGTCCTCCCTTGATGCCGGTCTGTTCCAGGGCGTCCTTGAGGTCGCCATCGACGATGAGCGCGGACCGAAGTCCCCACGGGCGGAACACGCGCTCGTCAGCGACCTTTGTTTTGTCGATACGCAGCCCGGCGACGTACTTGTATCCCCCGACCTTCTCGGGCTGCCCGTCCTCAGGAGTCCACAGCTTGAACTCTTCACTTGCGGCCTCATCAACGCATCGGACCGTGCGCGCCGCGACCAGGAGGAAATAGGGCTCGACTTGTCCCTCGACCTGTACCGGGAAGAGCTGCACGTCATTAGAGGCCAAGGTGCGGAACACATCAGCCGTCCGAGCACTGAGGATGGGCGTGACCCCTACGCCAGCGGACGTGAAGTCCAGGGGCTTTCCTGGACGGGAGAGCGGAATATGCAGCGGGCCTGGATCGGGAATGGGCATCCCACGCGTAAACACCCAAGGGTCATCCAGTGGCTGCCCGTCGAGGTAGGTCGATGTCTTGAAATACCAGCGCCCCGGCACATACACATCGATGTCTAGTTCGAAGAACCGCCGTTTCATCGCGTCAGGCATCGGGATTCCTTGTGATGAGCTTGCGCAAGCGGGTGCCAGCGGTTGTCAGGTCTTTTGCGATGGCCGCCAGGACGTCCACCAGCGCAACCCAGATTCTTGTCCGTGCAGTCGACGCGAGCAGGGAGCGCGCGCCGCCATCGCGCTCCGTGCCTACCGTGTCTCGGATGAACCTCGCGCCAGGGGGACGACCCAGCGCAGCGGGGAGGCGGGGGTGTGGAACTCGGTGAGCTGGATCCGCTCCGGGCCAATCTGGTGGCCATCGGGGGTCTTGAGTTCCAGGACATGCTCGCCCAAGGGGAGCTCGAGGAGCAGCGGCGCGTGGCCCCGGCGCTCACCGTCGATGATGACCACCGCGCGCAAGGCCCCCTCACCTCCCACCGTCAGCGCCCCCGAACCGCCCTTCGCCGGGCGCGCCTGGGCACGGGCCGGCCGCTTCGGAGGCGTCTCCTGCGCTCGCGGCGCCGCGCTTGTCTCGGGCGCCGCGCTGGTCCGGGGG
>NZ_JBKGHJ010000608.1:0-4393 GCF_046520365.1 Corallococcus sp. 4LFB | reverse complement strand
GTCGCGGACGTCCCGTGCCACAGCCGCCCGGCGGCCCTCAGCGGAACGAGCGCGACAGCGGCGACGCCAATGGCGGTGGGGACGCCCAGCCCGGGCGCCAGCGCCACCAGCGCCGACAGCGCGATGAACACCACCGGCAGCAGGGCAAGGCCAATGGCCGCGAGGACCCGCCCCGCCGACCGCGAGCGCCGCGCCAGGAACGTGCCCAGCCCGATGAAGGCCGCGTGGTAGCCCAGGAGCGCGCCCGTGACGATCAACTGCCGGGGCACCCCGCCGAGCGCCCGCCACGCCTCGCGCACCCCCATGAGCGAGCCGCCCAGCACGAGCACCGCGCCCAGGAACCACCAGATGTACTCATGCAGGCGGGGAGGGTTGTCACCCTCGTCGAGCGCGAGCACCGCCTCCAGTCCGCCGCCCCCCATCGAGTCCAGGTGCCCCCGGGCGAACAGCGCCTGTCCGGAGCCCAGCGCCGAGCCCAGCTCCTCCTCGCTGGAGGACGGGCCCGCGTCCAGGGACGCCGCGCGCCGCCGTGCCGCCTGTTCCCGCTCCGCCCGCGCCGTCTCGTCCAGGGAGTGCGCGAGCGACGCAAGCCACCCCGGACGCCACCCGCCCGCGCGGCGAAGCGAGTGGGCGACGCCATCCGCCCAGGCCTCCACGCGAGCCGCGGAGTCCGCCGGAGGTGTCTCCGGGACCGCGACCGGCGGAGGCTCGGGCAGCTCCGGAGCCATGACGACGGCCTCGGCGGGAGCCAGGAGCGAGGCCTCCAGCCGGTCCGCCGTGGCCGGGTCCAGCAACCCATCGAAGCGCCAGCGCTCCAGCCGCCGCTGCATCCGCGCCAGCACGAAGTCATCCAGGTGCCGCCCGGTGGCGGGCACGAGGGCGGCGCCGCACTCAGGGCACAGGGGCCCGGAGTCGGTCGCGCGCGGTTCCGCACAGGCAGGGCAGAGCATGGACACCAGCATACAGGTCCCCCCGCACCCGGCGCGCAGGTCCTGGAGACACAGTCACCTCGCGGCAATTCCAAGACATGAGACTCCGAGAGGAATTGAGCCTGGCTCCCCGGAGCTGGATGGCTTTGGAAGCTACGGCTTCGGGTTGCGTTCGCGCAGCGCCTTGCACGGGTCGTCTTCCGGCATCGCGGGCGTGAACCAGACGTAGTCGTAGGGCAGGGCGGAGGCGCCCACCGCGGCCGAATAGTCCTGGGGCTTCAGCGCCTCCGGCGACACCTCCAGCAGCGCCACGCTCAGCACCGGGCCGTCCTTCGCGCGGCGCTCCAGGTGCGCGGGGACAGCGCGGTCCTTGCGGATGTGGCCGTTGCCGGTGATGAGCACCGCGCCGTCCGCGGGCACGGTCTCCAGCAGCCGGTCCGCCATCATCGCGTCGCGCGCCCGCTGGGCCAGCGCCATGGGCTCCAGCATCTCCCGCGGGAGCTGTCCGCAGTGCGAGCGGTCCAGCTCCTCGCGCACCGCCTCCGCCTCCGCCTCGGGCACGGGCGCCTCCAGCCCCAGGCGCGAGCGCAGGTCGGAGGGCAGCGCCTCCGGTCCCTTCATCACCAGCTCCCGCACCTGTGCGCGGGGGAGGTTGGCGGCGACGATGGGCAGGTGCGCCTGGAGGCCCGCGGTGAACACGGGTTCGTAGAGGCTGAAGGCGGGCCAGCCGCTGTTCGCCCAGTCCACCGCCTTCGCCAGGCCCTCCACGTCCTCCGGCCGGGCCTTCAGCGCCGCGTCCACGGCGGGCTGCTGGGTGACGTCCAGCATCTCGAAGGCGAGCGCGGGGCGCTGGCCCGCGTCCGTCTTGGCGCGCACCAGCTCCGCCTGGAGCCGGTGGTGGTCCGGGTGGTCATGCCGTTCGCCAATGAGGACGAAGCGCGCGGACACCACCGCCGCGCGCAGGGCGCTCTCGTCCACGAAGCGGCCCGCCGCCACGTCCCAGATGCGCCCCACCAGCGGGTGGTCGCGGTGCAGCGACGTGGCCCACTCGCGCGCGGCGGTGGGGGAGGGCTGCTGGCGGCTGGCACAGCCCAGCGACAGCGCGAGGACGAGGACGAAAGGGATTCGCGTCATCCCGTCATCTCACCCCACGAGGCAGGACCGCCTCCCGTGTACGTGGGCTTTGGCGGCATGGGTGGGGCGCACGCCGAGGCGCGAGCCGCCGCCGCGCAAAGGCGCTCACCGCCGAACGCCTGGCCGAGGCCCTGCGCATGGCGCTCTCCTCGTCCGTGGTGGCCCAGGCCGCGGCGATGGGCGAACGCATCAGGTCTCGCCATGCCCCTGTTGGCTCGGAGTCTCCGCGAGCTGTCGCTCGGTCCTGGACTGGAAGTGCTGCTCGTTGGATTTCGTCAGCAGCTCGAGCTGCTCCTGGAGGATGCCGCACCGGGATGGGGGCGCGACCGTGAGCAGGTCCTCCAGCACCGCGCGCAGGCACCGCGACACCTGAAGCGAGCCGGCTCCGGCTTCGCGGATTTCATCGAGGCCGAGCCGGACCAGCCCCTCCCAGCTCGGCTGGAGGATGACGAGGCGAAGCCGTCCCTGGGAATCACATACCGTTTCACGTGGAAACGGCCGGGCCGCGAGGGTGCGCAGCAGGTCGTGAATCTGGTCCAACGCCTGCACAGCCGTCGTTGGATCGTTGACGCCAGGCGAAAGCGCGCGCTCCGCGACATCCACCAGCTGGCGGATGCCAAACGGGATGTCCTGGTGCGGCGTCCGCTCCTTGGCCACCACGACAGTCTCACGCAGTTGCTTCAGCTGGAGTCCAGCGCCCCCCCAGACCTTGAAGAGCGGTGCGCCTCGCGGCACGAAGTCCCCCACCCGCGGGACGAGCTCAATCACCGCGTCATGCGCGCTCGCGAGCTCCAGCAGGGAGCGCTCCTCCACGGTGGCCACGACGCCTGGGGGGCGGTCATGCGGGAAGACCGTGTCCGGAGGGCCCCGCGGCCGTGGGACTCCGCCGGAGTCCACGTGGGGGGCCTTCTCCGGGAAATGTGCCTGCAAGGCCCTCCGGGTCTCGTCCGCCACGCGGAACACCACGTGGACGGCACGGATGGAGTGGGCCATGTGGCTGATGTATTGGACGAAGATGACCACGCTGAGGAGCACCAGGAGCTGTGCGACGAAGATGGACAGCGCGGGGACGAACTCCGGCCTTGCGTCAGTGCCCACCCGCAGCTCGGGCAACAGCCTTATGGCGTAGACGAAACTGCCAATGAACACGCCCATGGAGAAGCGCGTGACCCGGTCCTCGAGGAACGTCTGGAGGATGCGTGAGGAGTACTGGCTGCTGGCCAGCTGCAACACCAGGATGGTGATGGAGAACACCACCCCGGTGAACGTCATCAGGGACGAGGCCACCGTGGAAAGCAGCTCCCGTGCGTTCTCCGCGCCGCCGCCAAAAAGGAACCACGCCTCCTGGTCCTGCCCGATCCGGGAGTCCACCCGCCCCAGTGCCCAGGCGAGGAGCATGGCTCCAAGCAAGGCAATGACAGGGACCGTCCACAGGCTCGTCCTGAGCCTCATCCGAACGTGTGCCAGCTGTGGCTGCCGCATGGCTCACTGTCTCATGAATGGATTTCAAGACGGAAGGCAGACATGGAGGTTGCCTCCCGAGACGACAAGGCCCGCGCTCCCCATGTGAGGGAGGCGGGCCTGGGTGTCAGACATGGGCTGTCTGGCTACGGGCAAGCCGCTACTTGGAGTCCACCACCAGCACCATCCACCGGTCGGTGGCGTGGTCGATGCGCAGGTTGGCGGCACCGGCCTCCTGGAGCTGCTGCACCACGCGCTCCAGGAACTGGAGCTGCTCCGCGGACGCGTCCACGAACACGTTGCGCGCGCCCGGGCCCTTCGCCTTCGGCTTCTTCGCCGGCGCCGCGCCCGCGTGCAGCTCCGGCGCCGCCGCGGCCTTCAGCAGCGTCCCCGCGTCCTCCGACGTCACCTCGGACCGCTCGTCCTGCATGTCCACGTCCTGCTCCTCCTTGGGGGCGGCGGCCGGAGCGGCGGGCTGCGAGGCCAGCTCCTTCTTCGCCTGCTCGCGCAGCTCGTTGAACGTGCGCAGGTTGATGGTCGCGCCGAAGCGGTCCTTGAAGCTGTCCAGGGCCTCCTGGCGGCTCAGGTCGGGCTGGTTGCGGAAGAGGTCGAGCAGGAACGCGTGACGCTCCTGCGACTGCTCCTGGGAAGTCCTGGGCATGGCGGTGTGGCTCCGGCGGTGTGGCCGCGTGAAGAAAGGCGGCGCACCCTATACCCGAGCCCGCCCCCGGAGCGAAAGCCAGGGACCTCTACCGCCCGCGAGGCCCCGGACGCGGCGTGCGGCCCGCGTTGCTCCCGGCGGGCGCGGCTGCACCGGACGGGGCCACGCGTTCGTCGCCAGCCCCTCTCGGGCTCGGCGCTCGCGGCGC
>NZ_JBKGHJ010000607.1:0-4415 GCF_046520365.1 Corallococcus sp. 4LFB | reverse complement strand
CACGATGGTCGCGAGCCTCGACCCCCAGGACGACCCGAAGCCCGCGCGCGGCGGCCGGGTCCCCGTGTCCATCCTCGTGCGCCCCTACGGCTCCATCCGCGTGGACGACGGCCCGCGGGCACGCAGCAGCTGGCGCAGCACGACGTGCACCTGTCGCCGGGCCCGCACACCCTCACCGTCTCCTGCGGCTACTGCGAGGACGCCACGGAGACCATCGACGTGAAGCCCGGCGGCGAGAACGTCTTCCGCCTGCGCGCCCTCCTCAAGTCCTCGCAGCTCGCCCTGGACTACCAGCCGCCGGACGCCACCGTGCGCGTGGGCGACACGGAGCGCACCGCGCGCGACAGCCTCCAGCGCCCCTTCGACATCCGCTCCCCCCGGGGCCCCGCCAGCTTCCAGCACCGCGTGGAGGTGGAGATCTCCTCCCCCGGCTACAAGACGGAGAAGCGCGTCGTCCTGCTGGAGCCCGGCAAGCCCACCACCCTGCGCGGGAGCCTGGCGCCCGAATGAGCCGCGGCCCGCTGCTTCTCGTCACCCTCCTCCTGGCCCTGCTCGGCCCCGCGTCCGCGCGCGCCCAGGTGCCCAACGGCGCGGACCCGGAGGTCGCGGCCCTGCGCGCGTCCTTCGAATACGGCAAGTACGCCGAGGTGCTGGAGCGCGCCGGCCAGCGCATCGACCGCGGCGACCTGCCCGAAGAGGACCTGGTGGAGCTGCACAAGCTCGCGGGCCTGTCCGCCTTCAACCTCAACAAGACCGACGATGCCGAGCGCCACCTGCGCGCCGTGCTCCGGCTGGACCCCGACTTCAGCCTGGACCCCTTCGTCGTCCCGCCCCCGGCCGTCGCCTACTTCGAGGACCTGAAGAACCAGATGTCCGGCGAGCGCGAGTTCCTCCGCCAGGAGCAGCGCCTGCGCCTGGAGCGCGAGAAGGCCGAACAGGAGCGCCGCGAGCAGGAGCGCGTCGCCCTGGAGACGCAGCGCCGCCGCGCGGAGGAGCTGGCCCGCCAGGTCACCGTGCGCACGGTGGAGAAGCGCAACTTCCTGGTCAACTTCGTCCCCTTCGGCGCGGGCCAGTTCCAGCAGGGCCGCAACAGCATGGGCATCGTCTTCGCCGCCACCGAAGGCGCCCTGGCCATCACCAGCATCATCGCGTTCTTCGCGTACGACTCGCTCTTCGAGGAGCGGTTCGTGAACCTGGACAACGTGCTGGACGAGGACGGTCGCGCGTCCATCCCGGTGCGCTACATCCCCACGGACCGCGCGCGGCAGGCGGACACCTGGCAGCTGCTCAAGCTCGCGTCCGCCACCGGCTTCTACACCGTCTACACCCTGGGCGTGGTGGACGCCGTCTACCACCACGAGGACCAGGTGGTGACGAGCACCACCGTGGAGTCCCGCCCCGAACCCAGGCCCGCTCCCACCGTCTCCCAGGCCGCGCCGCCGCGCGTGCGGCTGTACTCCACCCATGGTGGGCTGGGCGCCGGCTTCTCCCTCACGTTCTAGCCCCAGAAACCCAAAGTCCGCCCATGGCCAGCCTCACCGTCCGCACCCCCGATGGAAAGGTCCGCACGGTCTCCCTGCTCAAGCGCATCACCAGCCTGGGGCGGGGATCCGACAACGACGTGCGCCTGGAGGACGCCGGCGTTCCCGCCAGCGCCCTGCACGTCACCTTCGACGGCACCCGCTACGAGGTGGGCAGCCTGGGCGCCACCTTCCACGTCAACGGCAAGCGCCGCGACAACCACGCGCTGTCCACCGGCGACGTGGTCAAGGTCGGCGGCACCGAGCTGACCTTCTCCCGCGAGGACGCCCCCCGCGAGCCCGTCCGCCGCGAGGTGCCGGAGCGCGAGGTGATGCTCCCCTCCGCCGCCACGGCCTCGTCGGATTCGCACACCGCGGAGCTGCCCGGCGTGGTGGGCCGGGAGCTGGTGCTGCTCAAGCGGCTCACCGCGTTCAGCGAGCGGCTCTTCGGCAGCTACGACGTGGACCGCATCCTGGAGAGCCTGCTGGACGAGGCCATCGAGGTGACTCGCGCCGACAAGGGCTTCCTCATCCTGATGGAGAGCGGCGAGCCGCGCGTGAAGGCCGCGCGCAACGTGGCCCGGGAGAACATCGAGGACGCGGTGGAGAAGCTGTCGGACTCCATCATCGCCAAGGTGGTGAAGGACCAGAAGGCCATCATCGTCGCGGACGCGCTGGACGCGCCGGAGTTCAAGGCCAGCGAGTCCGTGGTGAACCTCAAGGTCCACTCCGTCATGTGCGTGCCCGTCATGCACAAGGGCGACCTGTTCGGCGTGCTCTACGTGGGCAACGACCGGCTGGTGAACCGCTTCGAGCCCAAGAGCCTGGACATGCTCACCGTGTTCGCGGCGCAGGCGTCCCTGCTCTTGCAGAACGCGCTGCTGGTGAACGACCTCAAGCTGGACAACACGGAGCTGCGCCGCAAGCTGGAGGACCAGCGCTACGGCGACATCGTGGGCTCGTGCCAGGGCATGCGGGACGTGTACAAGCGCCTGGACAAGATCGCCCCCACGGACATCTCCGTCCTCATCACCGGCGAGACGGGCACGGGCAAGGAGCTGATTGCCCGGGAGCTCCACCGCCGCTCGCCGCGCACCAAGGGCCCCTTCATCACGGTGAACTGCGGCGCCATCCCGGAGAACCTGCTGGAGAGCGAGCTGTTCGGCCACGCCAAGGGCGCCTTCACCGGCGCGGTGGCCACGCGGCCCGGCAAGTTCCAGGCGGCCATCGGCGGCACGCTGTTCCTGGACGAAATCGGCGAGATGCCGCTCCAGCTCCAGGTGAAGCTGCTGCGCGCGCTGCAGGACAAGGTCGTCTACAAGGTCGGCGAGAACCGCGGCGAGCCGGTGGACATCCGCGTGGTGGCCGCGACGAACAAGATCCTGGAAGAGGAGGTGAAGCGGAACATGTTCCGCGAGGACCTCTACTACCGCCTCAACGTCGTCACGGTGAAGCTGCCGCCCCTGCGCGAGCGCGGCGAGGACGTCATCGTCCTGGGCCGCTTCTTCCTGCAGAAGTACGCGCGCGAGTTCAACTCCAAGGCGCGCGGCTTCACGCCCGCGGCCGCCGTGTCCATGAAGAAGTACGGCTGGCCGGGCAACATCCGCGAGCTGGAGAACCGCCTGAAGAAGGCGGTGGTGCTGGCGGACAAGCCGCTCCTGGGCGCGGACGACCTGGACCTCAAGCCGGAGAACCTGGAGCCCATCATGCCGCTGCTCCAGGCGAAGGAGGAGTTCCAGAAGCGCTACATCAACGAGGTGCTGGCGCGGAACAACGGCAACCGCACCAAGACGGCCAAGGACCTGGGCGTGGACCCGCGCACCATCTTCCGCCACCTGGAGAAGCTGGAGGCGGAGAAGACGGGCGGCCCCCTTCCCCCGGACGAGACCGAGGAACTGCTATAGGGTTCCCGCGAAGCCACGCCATGCACCGCCACGCGCCGCGACAGTCCCGGGGCATCCTCCAGCCGCTCGTGGCGGCGCTGGGACTGGCGGCCCTCGCGACGGGTTCCGGCTGCCTCATCCCCCAGGACGAGGCGCTGCTGGAGAGCGTGCCCCAGTTCCGCAACCGGCCGCCGCGCGTCCTGGAGGAGCAGGTGGAGCCCTCCGAGCGCATCCTCCGCGCCTTCGGCGTGGGCAGCTGCACGCAGGACTTCAACGTGGTGGTGGAGGACCTGGACGTCGACGACCGCATCACCGTGGAGTGGTACGTGGACTACAACCCGTCCAACCCCACGGGCTTCTACCGGCAGATCGTCCTCGCCAACACCGGCCAGCCCCGGCGCGACGACCGCGGCACCCTGCGCATGGACCTGCGCTCGGCCAACAACCCGCTGGCCCCGCCGGGCATCCACCTGGTGGAGGCGCTGGTGACGGACCGGCACCTCACCAACCGCCAGCCGGATCCGCCGGAAGAGGTCTTCCTCGCGGACGGCGGCGTGGTGAAGAACCCGGGCTTCGTCACCTCCTACTCGTGGGTGGTGAACACGGTGGCGGGGGACTGCCAGTGAGGCGCGCGCTCGGGGCCCTGGCGCTGGCGCTCGGGCTGACCGGGGCCGGGTGCGCGTTCCTGGAGGACGAACCGCCGCCGCCCCAGCTGGTGTGCCGCTCCGACGCGGAGTGCGCCGCGGGCCAGGTGTGCTTCGTGGACGGCTGCGGCAACCCCGGCGGCGACATCGTCGTGGAGGTGCAGCCCCTGCCCAGGGCGGGCCTGCTCGCGCAGGACTTCCCGGTGGACCGGCTGCGGCCGGAGCAGAACCTGGAGCTGTTCAGCCCCGTGCGCCTGCGGGGCCAGGTGTCGCGAGGCGCCGCCGCCACGGCGGATGGCGGCACGGCCCCGTCCCCTCACCGCGCCCCCATCCACCTGCTCGCCACGGGCGACGAGCCGCCTCATCCC
>NZ_JBKGHJ010000606.1:0-4416 GCF_046520365.1 Corallococcus sp. 4LFB | reverse complement strand
GGCCGCGCCGCTGGGCCGCGGCCTGCGCCGCACCCTCCGCGCCTCGCGTGAGGCGCACGTTCATCAGCTCGCCCCGGCGCACCGCCGCGATGCAGAGGGAGCCCAGGCCGGTGGCGTTCACCGTCCACTGCACCGGCGTCTCCGACACCGTGGACGCCCGCGCCAGGCCCACCATCGCCTGGAGGGCCTTCACGAGATCATCAGTGGAGAGGGCGCCGGGATCGACGGGCTCGTAGCCGGTGGCGCCGCGCACCATCGGAGGACGGCCGCTGGCCAGGGCCAGCTCGGTGATTCCAGGACGCGACAGATGACGCAGCAGCTCAGCGAGCGGTTTCATTCGGGGGGAGGCCCCACCGCTGCCGTGCGTCAGGCCCGGCGGGGTGGAAACGCCCGCGAGGATAGTCGACCGCCGCCTCCCAGGTCATCCCGGGGGCATGTCCCCGAACGCACGACGGGAGCGGCCGTGTGAGGGCCCCTCCCGTCGGGTACAGCCGGTTGCTGGGGTGCGTCGGACTACAGCTCGCGCGACATCAGGAGCCGCAGCTTGCCGGACTTCTTGGAGACCACCGTGGCGACCGTGGTGAAGCCCGCCTTGCGGTAGAAGCCCACCGCGGGCGCGTTCGCGGGGTCCACGCGCAGGGCGATGGTCTTGCGGTACATGTCGCGCGCCGCGTCCAGCGCCTTGTCGAGCAGCTTCTCGCCCACACCCTGGCGCCGCAGCTCCGGCTTCACCACGATGTTGCGCAGGTAGGCCGCGCCCGGCACCGGGCCGTCGCGCTCCACCGTCACGTAGCCCACCACCTGGTTCTGGATCCGCGCCACGTGGAGGAAGGGCTTGAGCGGGGTGAGCGCCTTGAGGCTGTCCTCCTGGCTCTCCCCCCGCCCCTTCCAGGGCTCGGAGTTGGCGCGAAGGGCCGACACCGTGGTGAGGTCCTCGTCGGTGGGCGGCCCGAATTTGACCCCGTTCACCAGATCATTGGGGAGCGTCGCTCCATCCAGCACCGGCGTGGGGGCCGCCACCTCGACGCCAGGGTCCACCTGCTTCATCGTCATCGCCTTGCTCCTCCGTCGCGTCCGCGATCCTAACCGGTCCCCCCGTACCCATGCACGCGATCATTCCGCGCGCATTGTCCTGTTTTCAGTGTGGGGAGACGTCCTCCTCCCGGGCGGGGAGCAGGAATCTCTCGAAACGTCACGCACGGGGGCGTCATTCCGGGAAGACATGTCCCGCCCCGTCGTCTGGACTGCGAGCGGCCTTCCGCGCGGGACGTGGGGCCATTATAAAACCCCTGTCCGGGTCCCCCTCGGTCCGAGCTCTGCCCCTTGCAACTCAACCACGCCCAGCGCGAGCTGACGCTCAAGATCGTCTATTACGGCCCCGGGCTCAGCGGGAAGACGACGAACTTGCGCAAGCTGCACGCGCGAGCGCGGCCGGACGTGCGAGGGCGCCTGCTGTCGGTGGACACCCACGACGACCGGACGCTCTTCTTCGACCTGCTGCCCGTCTTCTTCTCCACCTCCACGGGCTTCAAGGTGAAGGTGAAGCTCTTCACCGTGCCGGGGCAGGTCATCCACAACGCCACGCGGCGGGTGGTGCTCCAGGGCGCGGACGCGGTGGTCTTCATCGCGGACAGCCGCAGGGGCGCGGCCCAGGAGAACAACAGCTACTGGCGCAACCTCCAGGAGAACCTGCGTGAGATGGAGCTGGACCCCACGCAGGTGCCGGTGGTCATCCAGTTCAACAAGCGCGACCTGCCGGACAGCCTGACGGACGCGGAGCTGGCGGAGGTGCAGCGCCGGGGCAGCCAGCCGGTGGTGGGCTCCGTCGCCGTGCGAGGCGAGGGCGTGGTGGAGACCTTCCACGCCGTGGTGCAGACGGCCTGGCGCGCGCTGGAAGGCCGGGCGCAGCTGTCGCGCAACGTGGGCCTCAGCGAGGAGGAGTTCCTGGGGCAGATCTTCCGCCACATCGACCTGAGCGGAACGGCGCTGGAGGGGCGGTATGGCCCGGGCGCCGTGCCCGGCGGCAGGGAGAGCGGGAGGGCGCCATGAGCGGCGCGGCGGGCGGAGGCCCCCGGAACACCGCGAGCGCGCCCCGGCGTGAGTCCGCGCTCCAGCGGCGGCTGTCGCTGGGGGACCTGCTGGACCTGCCGTCCTTCACGGAGGTGGTGAAGGGCTTCAGCGACCTGTACCGCGTGGGCATCAAGGTGCTGGACACGCGCGGCAACAAGCTGGCGGACGTGAAGGTGGGCCACGGCGACTTCTGCGCCTACGTCTTCTCCTTCCCGGACGGCCGCCACGCGTGCACCGCCATGGTGGGCCGGGTGAAGGACGGCCCCGTGCTGCCGGAGGCCGGCGGGCGCGTCGCGGACGGCGACGTGTCCGAAGCGGCGGGCCTCATCGCGCTCACGTGCTTCACCGGCCTGCGCTACGTGGTGATGCCGGTGCGCTGGGACGGCGACCTCCTGGGCCGGGTCATCCTGGGGCCCTTCACGCCGGAGGAGCTGACGGACTTCCCGGAGACGCTCACCGGCATCCAGGGGCTGGACCTGGAGCGCGCGCAGGAGCTGCTGGGGCGCGTGCGCCGCGTGCCGGAGCGCACCGCCGCGCAGGTGCTGGGCCACTTCGGGCAGGTGCTGGGCGCGCTCGTCGCCAGCGGGCAGAAGGCGTACCTGGCCACGCACCTGCATCTGGAGTCCACGCTGGAGGTGCACCGCGAGCTGGAGGCGCAGAACGCGCGGCTGCTCCAGGCGAACGCGCGGCTCAAGGAGCTGGACCGGCTGAAGTCCACCTTCCTGGGCACGGTGAGCCACGAGCTGCGCACGCCGCTCGCGTCCATCCTCGGGTACTCGGAGATGATGGCGGAGGGGCTGGCGGGGCCGCTCAACCCGGAGCAGCTCCAGTACGTGCGCACCATCGTGGAGAAGGGCGAGACGCTGCTCTCGATGATCTCCTCGCTCTTGGACCTGAGCCAGATTGAGGCGGGCCGCCTGCGCCTGTCCATGGCGCCGGTGGACCCCGGCTACGTCATCCAGACGGCGGTCTCCAGCGTGCTGCCGCAGGCGCAGCGCAAGGGCCTGGAGCTGGAGGTGCGGCTGCCGCACACGCCGCAGCCCAGGCTCGCGGGTGATCTGGACAAGCTGCGCCAGGTGGTGGTGAACCTGCTGGCCAACGCGGTGAAGTTCACGCCCGCGGGTGGCCGGGTGAAGGTGACGCTGTCGGACGCGGCGATGCAGCAGGAGCTGGGCGTGCCCGGCTACCGCATCAGCGTGGAGGACACCGGCGTGGGCATCCGCGCCGAGGAGTTCGAGCGCATCTTCCAGAGCTTCTACCAGGTGGACGGCAGCTCCACGCGCGAGTTCGGCGGCGCGGGGCTGGGGCTGGCCATCGTGAAGAGCCTGGTGGAGGGCCACGGCGGCCGGGTGCGCGTGGAGAGCGAGTTCGGCCACGGCTCGCGCTTCATCGTCCAGCTGCCGCTGCACCCGCCCATGCAGGACCGGGGGCTGAGCGCCGCGCCGCCCATGCCGGAGCCGGACCGCTTCTGAAGACAGACAGCCCTGCCCGGGCTCGGCTGGCACCCGGACAGGGACTGGCTCACCACGGGGACCGCGAGACGGCCTACGGGTAACCCCAGCAGGCGGAGCGGCGCACCGTGCCGAAGTAGTAGAGGCAGAAGCTGTCGGAGGCCTCGATGCAGCGGCCGTAGCCGCCCACGTACGGGTCGCTGTAGTAGCCCACCACGTAGAGCGTGTTCGACGGGTCGCCCGCGCACGTGGTGAGGCAGTAGTTGTAGTTCCAGCCGGTACACACGGCCATGGCGTTGACCTCGCGACCTTCGCCGCTGTCACCGGCGTAGTCCGCCACCGAGACCAACGGAGGCACGGGCACGTCCTGCTGCTGCGTGTCCGTGACGGCGGGCGTCTGGGTCTCCTCGCCCATGCCCTCCTCGGGAGCGGGACCACAGGCCACGGCGAGTGCCGCCATCGCGGACGCAAGGAACAGCTTCGAAGCCTTCATCGGGACCTCCAGGGGGTGTCTTCGGCAATGCCTCTGCCTGGGGCGGGCGCCCCGGGCGCGTGAAGCCAGACGGCTTCGCGCATTGCTGATTTATCAAGCTAAACAGGTAATAGCATCTTAAGCGCTATATCCTGTTTAGTCCTGTAAACTCGGAAAGTGGCGTGGACGACAACGCCGCGGCCCGTCACCCGGGGCCCGCCTCAGGTGAGGGCGCGGGGGCCTTCCGGGGCGGGGCCGCCGCCGCTGACGACGTGCAGCCGCTCCCAGCCCGGCGCGCGAGGAGCTGTTGCAGCTTGGGCCGCAGCGCCGCCTGCAGCGCCTTCGCTCCGGACTCGTCCTTCAGCGACAGCGCGGGCAGCGACCAGCGCTCGCGCACGCGCGCGTCCATGCCCGGGGCCTGGC
>NZ_JBKGHJ010000605.1:0-4420 GCF_046520365.1 Corallococcus sp. 4LFB | reverse complement strand
CCCACCTGCGCAGCGAATGCCCCAGCTCGCGCAGCGGCCCCGCGACCCCCGGCACCAGCAGCGCCCGGGCGCGGGCGACCCGCAGGCTCGCGGGCTCCTCGAAGCGCACGTCCGCCGTCATCCGCTCCACCACCCGCGCATAGGCCGGATAGGCCTGCGGCCAGGTGAAGACGAGCCGGTACACCCACTCCCCGCGTGGCACGAACCACGCCACCAGGTGCGTCCGCCGGCCCGCCCCGTCCAGCTCCGCGCGGATCCGCTGCGCGGGCCGGCCGCCCAGCGACGCGGGCTCCACCGCGCCCACCGACACCGTGCGCCCCTCGGGCCCCGCCCTGCCGGGCACCAGCGATTCGTCCAGGAAGTGCCGGGCCTGCGCGGAGCCGTCCCCCGGCTCACCCGCCTCGATGGCCTCCGCCGTGAGCGTGGCCCGCCCCAGGCCCGTCAGGCCGTTGGAGAAGGCCCGCCGGCCCTGGCCATCCTCCTCGCGGCGCCACCCGTCCGGCAGCGCCACCGCCACCCCGAAGCCGTCGTCGCGCTCCACGCGCCACCCCGACCGCTCCGTCACCACCACCGCGGCGCCCAGCACCGCGAGCCCCACCAGCGACACCGCCCCCCACGCCCGCGACCGCGGGAGGACGCCCACGAGCAGCCCCGCCAGCAGCCCCCCCAGGTGCCCCGCGTTGTCCACGCCCACGCTCGTCCACCCGAGCCACAGGAAGACGAGCACCGTGGGCAGCGCGTTCTCCCCGGAGAACCACTGGAAGCGCGCCCCCGGGCCGTTCCGGGCGCGCCGCCCCAGCACCAGCAGCGCCCCCACGCAGCCAAACACCCACCCGGACGCGCCCACGCTCACCGCCGGCGACCACCAGAGCGAGCCCGTCATCGTCGCCAGCCCCGACACGGCCAGCAGCGCCACGTAGTCCCACCACCGGCACGCCCGCTCCACCGCCGTGCCCACCCCCGCGAAGACCAGCAGGTTGAGGCCCAGGTGCAGCGCGTCCCGGTGCAGGAGGTTGGCCGACAGCAGGCGCCAGCCCTGCCCCGCGTCCGTCACCAGGGGGCCCGACTTGGCTCCCCAGCGCAGCAGCGCGTCCACCCCGGGCGGCCCGCCGGACGCCACCGCCGCGTACAGAATGGCCTGCGCCGCGATCAGCGCTATCGTGAGCCCCGGTATCCTGCGCTCCCCACCCTTTCCGGCCAATCGACCGATGGACAACAGTGCCCCCCTGACCCTGGGATGGGCGAAAAACCCTGTTGTTCTCGGGGGATACATGGCTTGTCTCGGCAAAGGGCATTCTGCTATAGCTGTACTCGGACCGGACCCGTGCTGAAGCTCATCATCGAAGACGACGAGGGGCGCAAGACCGTTGTTCCCTTCGTGCGCGACGAAATCACCATTGGCCGTCAGGAGGGCAACACGATCCGCCTGACCGAGCGGAACGTGTCACGTCGACACGCCCGGCTGGTGCGCCTCAATGGACACGTCGTGCTCGAAGACCTGGGGAGCTACAACGGCACCCGGATCAACGGTGAACGCGTCGCAGGCCAGCTCCCTCTCAAGGAGGGCGACCTCATCCAGATTGGCGACTACGATCTGGCCTTGCAGGTCGAGGGCGCGGCCAACGCGGCCGCCCCCACTGGCGCCATCACCGCCAAGGTGCCCGCCTCCCGCCGGCCTGAGCCGGAGGAGGAGGACGACGACCGCGGCGGCCCCGCCCCCCGCGACACCATGGTGGACGGCGAGGACGGGGCGGAGGACTCCGACGATGAGGACGGCGACGAGCCGGGCCACACGCCGGTGTCCGCGGAGGCGCGCCGCAACGCCACGTCCATCATCCGCATGGACCAGATGGAGGCGGACCGGCCCCGGCGCGTGGAGCGCGTGCCGGAGGACGAGCAGCCCCGGCTGCTGGTGCTCGCCCCCAACGAGTTCAAGGGCCAGGAGTACGACTGCAACCGCACGGAGCTGCGGATCGGCCGCACGTCGGAGAACGACGTGGCGCTGGACCACCGCTCGCTGTCCCGCACGCACGCGAAGATCGTGCGCGAGGAGACCGGCGAGTGGCGCGTCATCGACATGCAGTCGGCCAACGGGCTGACGGTCAACGGTGAGAGCTACGCCCAGGCGACGCTCGCCCACGGCGACGTCATCGAGATGGGCCACGTGAGGCTGCGCTTCGTGGGGCCGGGCTCGCTGGCGGAGGACATCGCCGCGCAGGAGCGCGGCGGGTCCAAGAAGATGTGGGTGGCCGCGGTCGTCGCGTTCCTGTCCATCGGCGCGGGCGCGGCGCTCTTCGTGGTGAAGGGGCAGGAGCTGCTGCCCAAGCCGCCGGACGCCCCCGCGCCCGTGGTCGCCGCAGATCCGCAGCCGCCCACGCAGACGCCGCCCACGGCGAAGCCTCCGGAGGCCGTGGCCGCCGCCACTCCGCCCGAGACGCCGGAGAAGGCACCGGAGCCCCCCGCGGATCAGCCCTTCCAGGACGCGCTCCAGGCGGGCAGGTTGCCCGCCGCCGCCACCGCGCTCGACGCGCTCCGCAAGACGAAGGCACTTCCGGCCACGACCCTGGGCGAGCTCCAGGCGCGGCTGGAGAAGGAGCGCAAGGCGGAGAAGGACCTCGCCGCGACCCGGCGGGCCCTCAAGAGCAACGACGTCGACGGTGCGACCCGGAGCTTCAACGCCATCCCGGAGGACACGGTCTTCACGAAGGAGCGCAGGGACCTGGGTGACCAGCTGACCTCCGCGCAGCAGAAGCTCGCGCAGGACACCCAGCTGACGGAAGACCCGGCTCCGGACGACCCGGGAACGGCCTCCGTCGCGCCCCGGAACCCGAATGCGCGCCCCACGTCGGAGTACATGCGGAACAAGACCGCGGACGACGTGAAGACGCAGATTGGCACCATCCGCCTCGAGGTCGACCGGCTCAACAAGGACCAGAAGCCGGAGGCCGCGCTGGAGATCGCCAAGGACTGCGCGATCATCGCGCCCTCGGTCCCGGAGTGCCACCTGATGCTCGGCGTGCTGTACGCCAAGCTCAAGAACTTCGAGCTGAGCGGCCAGCACTACGAAACCTTCCTCACGCTCGTGCCCCCGGACCACAAACTTCGGGCCCGGGTCATTGAAATCCTCAACGGCAACAAGGCTGGCCAGACGTCGAAACCCACGACCTCGAAGGCCGGTCAGTAATCCCCCCCCGCGGCACATCCCTCAACCCTGCAGCGAGGAGACGCTGTGCAGATTCGCATCCTGGTAGTTGATGACGAGCAGGACAACTGCGACTACCTCAAGCTGGTGCTGACCCGTGAAGGCTACGAGGTCGTCACCACCACGGACCCCACGCAGACGGTGGACATCCTCCGGGGCTCCGACTTCCACCTCGTCATCCTCGACATGATGATGCCGCAGATGTCCGGTACCGAAGTGCTGGAGCTGATCCGCAAGTACGACACGGACATCGCGGTCATCGTCGCCACGGCCTACCCCACCGTGGACACGGCCGTCGCGTCGCTCAAGGCGCAGGCGTCCGACTACGTGAAGAAGCCCATGGAGCCGGAGCAGTTCACGGCCGCCGTGCGCAACGCGCTGCAGAAGAAGGGCCTGTCCCAGGACCCGGAAGCCGACCTGCACCGCGCCATCGGCCGCACCATCCGCGACGCGCGCAAGACGCAGGAGCTCACGCTCAAGCAGCTGGCCCGCCGCACGGGCCTGTCCGTGTCCCTGCTGTCCCAGATTGAACGCGCGGAGTCCTCGGCGTCCATCTCGTCGCTCTACAAGATCGCCTCCGCGCTCCAGCTGCGCATGGGCGAGCTGTTCGGCGACACCTAGCGGCCGTTGAACCGGGGCGCGCGCTTCTCCAGGAAGGCCGCGCGCCCCTCCTTCGCGTCCTCGCTGCCAAAGGCCTCGCCGCGCACCTGACGCAGGTGCGCGACGTCCTCCGGGGACAACCCGGAGCGCGCCAGCAGCCCGAACGCCTCCTTCATCCCCGACACCGCCTTCGGCGCCCCCGCGGCCAGCGTCGCGCACAGCGCCAGCGCGCGTCCTTCCGCGTCCTCGGGGCACTCGTCCAGCAGCCCCCACGCGAGCGCCTCCGCCGCGGGCAGCCGCCGCGCGGTGAGGAACAGCTGCTTGGCGCGAGACAGGCCCACCAGCCGCACCGCCCTCGCCAGCCCCTCCGGCGAGTACACGATGCCCAGCCGGGCCGGAGGCATGAGGAAGAACGCGTCGCCCGCGCCCACGCGGAAGTCGCACGAGGCCGCCAGGTCGAAGCCCGCGCCCACCGCGCCGCCCTGCACCAGCGCCACTGACGGCGCCGGGTGCCGCTCCAGCTTCAGCAGGCACGCCACCAGCGGGTCATCCGGCAGCCGCCCGTCCGCGCCCGGGGGCCCCAGTGCGGTCAAGTCGGTAGCCCGCGCAGAGTGCCGC
>NZ_JBKGHJ010000604.1:0-4427 GCF_046520365.1 Corallococcus sp. 4LFB | reverse complement strand
GGCGCGGCCTTCTGCCGCTTCGGCGGGGCCACGTCCGGCGCGGCCTCGCCCTTCGCGAGCTCGTGCTTCGCCGACTCGTGCTTCGCGGGCTCGGCCTTGGGGGACGCTCCTGCCAGCAGCACGCCGTGGAGGAAGGAGTCGGCGATCTGCGCCTTGGCGCGCTCGAGCATCGCCGCGTCGCGCGCGTCCGCCAGCCCCACGACGAACGCGGTCAGCCCCATCTCGATGGAGCCGAAGAGCAGCGCGGACGCGAGCAGCGGATCCACGTCCGGGCGCAGCTCCCCCGCCTCCTTCGCGTGGGTGAACATCTGCGCGCTCAGGCGGATGACGTCCACGAAGGCCGTCTGCCGGTTGATGCGGGCGCCGGCCGGGGAACGGGCAATCTCCAGGATGAGCACCTTCACCGCGCGGGGGTCCACGCGGTAGGCCTCGAAGGCCACGTCCGCGATGCGGCGGACCTTCTCCACCAGCGGCCCCTCGCTCTCGGCGACGGCGCGCGCGCGCGCGATGAAGCCGCTCCAGCCCGTCTCGAAGACGGTCTCCAGCAGCTCGTCCTTGTTCTTGAAGTAGTGGTAGACGAGCCCGTACGCGACGCCCGCCTCCTTGGCGACGTCCGCGATGCGGCAGCCGTGGTAGCCCTTGCGGGCGAACACGTCGATGGCGGCCCGCAGGATGGTGCGGCGGCGTTCGCTCTCCCGCGTCCCGTTCTCTGGCGCCGTCTTCTGCTGGCCCACGCATCCTCCCACGGCTGGTTGATTCGAGAATCAGCCAGCCACGCTACGGACGCGGGGCCCCGGGGTCAATCCTTACGTGGGGCCCTCCGCCTCGCCGAGGGGGAGGCGGGCGGAAGGGGCACACGCGGGGAAGTCCCTCCCCGGGAGGGGTATCAGGCCGCCGAGCCGTTGAACATCACGCGGGCCACGCCGAGCAGGCGGTCCACGTCGCGAGCATTCAGGCCACGCGCCCGGGCGAAATCCGACAGGGGACGCAGCAGGTCCTCCGTCTGGGCAGGGGTCTGCTCGGTGCCCGTGAAGAGCTCACCGAGGCTGACGCTGAGGGCGTTGGAAAGCGCCGCCAGGGTCTCCACATGAGGCACACGCTCGCCGCGCTCGATCATCGACAGGAAGGACACGCTGATCTGCGCACGCTCCGCGAGCTCCTCCTGCGTCCATCGCTCCGGGCGCTGCGTGCGAAGCTCGCGAATGCGCTGACCAATTCTTTTTCCGAGATCCGACACGAAGTACTTCTCCTCTGTCCTCTGGGGGATGTTTCGAGGTGAGTGCAACGCTCGCGTACGGCGGGTGATTCCTACCCTCCCGACCCGAAGGACCCGAAACCGGCCACACTCAGATTCACGCCGGCGAATTCCGGCGACTGATTGCGCCGCAGGATCACCACCCCCTCGATGCGCCAGCAGTCACAGGCGGGTCCGTAGGACACGCCAAAGGTCTGCTGTGCAAGGGGCTGACTTTCCTGGGTAATCAAGTCCTTATAAAGCGGTTGCACCAACGCTTCGTATCGCAATCCGAGCCCGAATCCGAGTTTGATTCGCGTACCGGCAGTGAGAGCCTGTGCCCGCTCGGTCGGAGAGGGGTCGAGTTGATCGTTGTGGGACGGCAGGGGACGAGGTGCGTCTCCCACCAGCATGTCCACGCCGCGCCGTACGAAATCAGGTCCCTGTGCCAGGGGATCCAACCCACGATCAATTGACAATTGTTTCACGGCCAGCAGGTCGTCGTAGCGCGCGTACAGCGCGTTGCCCTTGCCGTTGTCGATGGTGAAGTCCGCGGACAGCTGGGTGATGTCTCGCGTCGTGGGGTCCATGCGGACGACGCGCCCGCGGTGAGGACGCCGGCGCTGGCGGACAGGCGCGCGAAGGTGTCGCGCAGCACGCTGCCCTGCACCGTGTCCCGGCCCGCCACGGGCGCGATGCGGGACAAGTCGAAGCCCTGGCCGATGCGCAGGCGCAGCGGTTCGCGGGTGGTGGGCCCCTTGCGGACGCGCAGCGTCTGGTCCACGGCGACCACGGCGTGGAGGAAGCCGCGCACGCGGCCGTCGGACTTGAGCGGCACCGCGGAGTCCCACTCGTCGTAGATGAGGGGCAGCGTGCCGGAGCCGTTGGACTTCAGGGCGGTGAGCCCCGCGCCCCAGCCGCCGGGCACGAAGCGCAGGTTCACCGACGGGGCCAGCGTGTGGCGGTAGAGCGTGTCGCCGTCCTTGAAGGTGCGCGCCAGCTGCGAGTCCAGCACCAGGTCCGCCAGCGGGTAGCCGCGCGAGGCGGTGCGGCCGGAGACCTCGCCCACGGACACGGCCTGGCGCAGCCCCACGGAAGGCGTCAGCCGGCCCCACGTGCCCAGCCCGTAGGACGTGGACAGGCTCGGGGACAGCAGCACGCGGTCGCGGCCCTCGCGCTCCATGGGGTCCAGGCGGCCGTTGCCCTCCAGCGTGTCCTGGGGCAGCGCGAAGTAGTTGTACTCCAGCGGGTAGCCCTCCGGGCGGAACAGGCGCAGGGGCGCGAAGAGCCCGTCGAAGCCGTCGTCCGCGAAGCCTCCGCTGCGCAGGGGCGCCAGCCGGCTGTACTCCACGTGGAGCCCGCCCACCACGCGCCCGCCGAAGAGGGGCCGCTGCGGCAGGGCCAGGGTGAGGCCCGGGAGGCGCTGGAACGTCGTCGGGCCGTGGGGGTTGGTGGCGACGTTGTCCGGCGTGGCCTCGGCGGGGATGGTGTTCGTCTGGAAGAAGCGGAAGGGGTAGCGCAGGTCCTGGCGCAGCGACACGTCCAGCCCCAGGTAGCGGTCGTCCTTGCGCTGGTACACGACGGCGGTGCTGCGCAGGTAGTTGTAGTTCTGCACCAGCAGGTCGGCGGTGAGGTCGCGCGTGTAGAAGCCGTCCGACACGAAGTACGCGTCCACCCGGTCATGCCAGCCGTCGCCCAGGTCCTGCGTGTGCTGCCAGGAGGCCTCGCCCCGCAGGCCGCGCTTCACGTCAAGGATGGCGCCGACCGGATCCCCCCGCTCGCGGAAGAAGGCGAAGGTGGTGGGGTTGAGCCGGGGCCGCAGGTCGTACAGGAAGCCCAGCGTGGCCCGGCCGCGCGTGCGGTCGCTGGGGACGTAGCGGAACTCGGTGAGCAGCCGCGGTCCTTTCACGCCATTGGGCCGGGGCTCCTTGATGAAGGAGTCATCCTCGTTCTTGCGGGGCCCGTCGATGTCGCCGCCGCCCGTGATGATGCCCGGGGTGAACGTCAGGTCGTAGCTCTCCCCCAGCGTGACGAAGACGGGCGCGTCCAGCGCGAAGCCGTTGAGGCCGGAGTTGGACGGCCGGGGGATGAGCAGGCCGGAGCGGCGCTCGGCCAGGGGCAGGTACAGCCACGGCAGCGCGAACACCGGCACCGAGCGCACGTACACCACGGGCCAGGTGAGGATGGCGCGCTCGCCCATCTTCACGTTGGCCTCCTTCGCCTCCACGCGCCAGCCAGGCTCCCCGGGGCCGCACTGGCACGGGGTGAAGGCCAGGCCGTCCACGGAGAAGGCCGTCTCCCCCGTGCGGCGGATGCGCGTGCCACTCATGAGGACGGGGGTCTCCCCCAGCTTGCGCAATTCGTCCGGCGTCTTGGCGGCCTGGAGCGCTTCGGGGGTGACGCCCTTCTTCTGCATGAAGAGGCCGCCCTTCACGCTGGCCTCGTTGGAGCGCAGGTCCACGCGCACGTCGTCCGCGATGGCGGCCATCAGGCCGCTGACGAACATCACGTTGCCGGTGGCGGTGGCCACCTGCGTGGCCTCGCTGTACGTCACCTCGTCCGCGCGCAGCACGTTGGGGCCGCTGCGCAATTCGCAGTGGCCCCGGGCGGTGAGGACGTCGTTTTCGTAGACGACGTAGTCGGCCGCCAGCTCCACGGTCTCGCCGGTGGGCAGCTCCACCTGCGTGGCCAGCGGAATCTGGGCCGCCACCCAGAGCGTCAGGGCGACCGGAGCAAGGAAGGTCATGCGGGAGGCGTGGGCGGTGGGCGCCGTGCCGGCAACGGCGCCCTGCCCGTCCTACCGGCCCGGGCGCGGGAAGTCGAGGGTGATGAGGCCGCCTTCCTGGCGTGTCTCATAACGAACCCCCTGCTTCAGCTGGATGACGACGCGCACCGTGTTGCCCGCCCCGGAGAAGGCCTCCACCCGCGACACGGCCGACGGGAAGAAGTGCGTGTCCAGGGGCAGCGTGTTGTTGGACTCCACCACGCGCGTGTTCTCCAGCTCCAGGACCACCTGGTTGCCGGAGTCGCTCACCGAGTAGCGCACCGGCTCGTTGGTGCGCACGAACACGCGGGAGCTGTCCGGCTGCTGCTGGAAGCCCACCAGCGTCATCGTCTTGCGGCGCGAAGACACCGCGCCCCCGCCGCTCTCGCGCGACCTGGCCGCGGCGCTGCCCTGGCTGGGACGGGCGCG
>NZ_JBKGHJ010000603.1:0-4430 GCF_046520365.1 Corallococcus sp. 4LFB | reverse complement strand
CATGCCTCCCGTCTGCTTGCAAGCGATCCGGCACGTCGTTGGCCGGACGGTTACCCTTGAGCAGCGCCGGCAGCTCGTGCTGGAGCGCCCGCGCGTCGCGATTTCGCAGGGCCTCTATCGCGCAGAAGACCCACTGGCGCAGCGTCTCGCCGCCCATGAGGGACAGCAGCCGGGTCGCGTTGCCCCGTAAGGCCCGCTGCAGCGACTGGATGAGGAGCAGGTGCCCTGGACGCTCCGCCGCCCGGGCCGCGCGCCGCAGCAACTCGAACTCCCACTGTGCGCAGCGCGCGCCAGGGTTCCAGCGCGCCGCGTCCGAAAGCCAGAAGCAGGCGTCCTCCAACTGGCGCAGGGCCGCGTCGGAGGCGCTCGTGCAGCAGTCGGCCAGGAGCTCCACCAGCACCTGCCGCTTGAGGCTGAAGA
Source organism: Corallococcus sp. 4LFB (assembly GCF_046520365.1). NCBI lineage: Bacteria > Pseudomonadati > Myxococcota > Myxococcia > Myxococcales > Myxococcaceae > Corallococcus > Corallococcus sp. 4LFB. The sequence continues at coordinate 4,010 of NZ_JBKGHJ010000603.1, read as the reverse complement.
AGCCCTCCAGCAGCCGACGACACTCCTCGGAGCGCTCGTCATGCAGCGCCAGGCCCAGGTTCTCCAGCGTCAGCGACTCATCCAGCGCCACCGCGCGCGTCTTGCGTCCGGAGCGCTGCACCACCAGCCCTCGCGCCGCCAGCCGCCGCAGCGCCTCCCGCACGGTGCCCCGGCAGCACCCGAACTCACGCGCCAGCTTCTCTTCCGAGCCGAACTGCCCCCTCGGCAGCATCCCCAGCGCAATCGCGCGCTCGAGTTGCTCCTCCACGTACGCCACGAGTCCCACCCGCACCATTCCCGCCGCCCCTCTCGCCGATGATTCGCCCATCCAACCAGACGGGTCTGACATGGACGTGGGGCCCACCGTCCTCGGCACATCCTGAGACAGGGCGGCCTCGGGCCCTGGACAGCGCGAACTGGTCCGACTGTCGGACAGGTTTGGAGAGGGCGCCCCCGGCAGGGCGCCGCTGCACGTGGACTCGCCTTGGCGTCGTTCATGCACCGTCGGGCCCACCACCGCTCCGCGAGGTGCGGGGCCTCGCGGAGAACTTCGAGGCAGGATGGGTTGACGAACTCCTGGCGGCCTTCTCGTCCGTGGCGCGCGGTACTCGCGGGGCGCGCGGCCGAAGCGGGAACGGAAGGCCCGGGCGAAGCGGCCGGGGCTCCGAAGCCGCACATGAGCGCGGTCGCCAGCACGGACGCGGTCTGGCCCTGGCGGAGCCGCTCCGCCGCGCGCACCAGCCGGTAGCCTTGGCGGTACCGGGTGGGGCTTTCGCCCATGCTGGCGCGGAAGGCCCGCGGGAAGGGGGCGCGGCACAGGCCAGCGGCTTCCGTGTCCTCCACCACGATGCGCTCCAGGGCCCGCTGGGGCCGCGCGTCACGATTCGCCGGATGGACCCCCCGTTGCGCCAGGACCGGGTCGCGGCCGGGCGCTATATGTCTCCGGCATGCAAGCCCATCCCTCGCAGGAGCGTCAGGTCCCCGTGCTCATCGTCGGAGGCGGCCTCGTGGGGCTGTCGACCGCGTTGTTCCTCGCCCACCAGGGCGTGCGCGCGCTGATCATCGAGAAGCACGCGGGGACTTCGCTTCATCCGCGGGCACGCGGCTTCCACGCGCGCACCGTGGAGTTGTTGCGGTCCACGTGCGCGGGCGAGGAGGTGGAGCGGGCCGGGGCCGTTCCCGAGGGCACGGTCATAGGAGAGCTGGTGGCCGTCACGCTCGCGGGGCCGGTGCATTCGTGGAAGACGCGGACGGTCTCCACGCAGCGGATGGACCTCAGCCCGTGTCCGATGGTCTTCCTGGGGCAGGACCGGCTGGAGCCCATCCTCCTGAAGGCCGTGAGGAGCCAGGGCGTGGAGGTGTGCTTCCGTCACGAGCTGACGGGCTTCACGCAGGATGCGCGGGGCGTGCGCGCCACGGTGCTCGACCGCGACACGGGCGCGGTGTCCACCGTGCAGGCGGCGTATCTGATTGGCGCGGATGGGGTGCGCAGTCCGGTGCGTGAGGCGCTGGGCATCTCACAGCGTGGCCGGGGCTCCTTTGGCCACAACATCTCCACGCTCTTCGAGGCCGACCTCTCGCCCGTGCAGCGGGAGGTGCCGCTGGGCTTCGCGGTGCTCACGCATCCGGAGGTGGGCGGCGTCATCGCGGCCACGGACGTGAAGGACCGGTGGATCCACGCGACCCGGCTCGACGTGGCCCGTGAGACGGCCGCTGACTTCACGGAGGCCCGGTGGACACAGCGACTGCGCACCGTCACAGGCATTCCGGACCTGAAGCCCACGTTCCACGGAACGTTCGTGTGGGAGGCGGCGGAGCGCGTCGCGGAGCGCTTCGGTTCAGGCCGCGTCTTCCTCGCTGGGGACGCCGCGCACCAGATGCCGCCCACGGGAGGCTTTGGCGCCAACACCGGCATCCACGACGCGGCGAACCTGGCCTGGAAGCTGGCCGCGGTGTTGAACGGCCACGCGGGGCCCGCACTGCTGGACACCTACGACGCCGAGCGAAGGCCCGTGGCGGCCGCCACCGCGAACCAGGCCGGGCTGCTCGCGCTGAAGATGGCGAAGCAGGAGCTCCCGGCGGACGCGGTCCTCGTCGACGACGATGCCGTCACCCTCGGCTACCACTACGGTGAAGGGCCGCCGTTGCCGAAGACGTTCGTCCCCACGGGCGAGCCCGGCACGCGCGCCCCGCACGTGTGGCTGGAGAGCATGAAGGGCCGCACGTCGACGCTGGACCTGTTCGGCAACGGCTTCGTCCTGCTCGCCGGAAGTGAGGCGTGGCGCAGCGGCGCGGAGCGCATGCCGCTGCGGGTCCACGTGGTCCACGGCTGGCAGCAGGCGTATGGGGTAGGGGACGGTGGCGCCTGCCTCGTGCGCCCGGACGGCATGGTGGCGGCACGGTGGAATGAACCCGTCCCGGACGCGGGGCACGCCCTGGATGCAACGCTGAAAGCCCTGCTGTTCCGCGAGGACTGAGCAGGAACCGTCAGGGAACACCCGGCGGATGCAGTCCGGGAACGGGTAGACTGCTTCGTGCGTGGGCGTGGTGTACCGCGTGCCAGGAGGGGGCTTGAAGACATCCGCCATCGCTGCTCGCGGACTGCTGTTTCTGCTCGGAGCCTGCGCCACGGTTCGACCGCCAGCGGATCCGCCCCTGGGGTTCATTGAAGACGGCTTCCCGAGCAGTGGAACCTGCCGCACCGAGTGGCCGGCTCACCTGCCCGATGTCTTTCCGCGAGGAGCTTTCGCCCTGACGCTGTTGCCCTGGCTGGAGGCGGAGTTCAACGATGCGCGTGAGCAGGAGATCATGCGCTGCTGGTGCTCCGGCATGCTGCGGGCCTTGAAGGAAGGACCGCTGCTGCCCCTGGCACCCGGCGTCGAGGTCTACCGCTTCACGTGGATACCTTCTTCCCGTGAGTCCCTCGTCATCCGCATCGAAAACCTGGGCCCCGTCCACTCCCTGCACGTGAAGGTGTCCGGCATGGAGGAAGGGACGTTGACCGTGGACCGGCGCATCCTGCTCACGCCCACCCAGTGGCAGGCCGTGCGACAGCACCTGGAGGCGGCCCGCTTCTGGTCCATGGATCGCTTCTTCACTCCTCGCTCCGTCGCGTACCTCGACGGGGCGCGGTGGCTGTTCGAGGGAGGCCGGGAAGGGCGCTACAGGATGCTGAGCATCCACAGCCCGGACCCGGAAGGGCCCGCGCGCCCCATCCATGACCTGGGCGCGTTCCTGGTGGAGCTGTCCGGCGTCACCCTGGCCAGCGGCAGGCTGTACTGAACCGCCCCGTCAGCGCACGCTGGCCCAGTACGGCTTGAGCGCTTCGCGGCTCGCGGCCAGCGCCTCCCTCGCGTCCGCGTTGGTGGCGCCGGACGCGAAGCTGTCATCCCTTCCCGCCAGCACCTCGATGCACGCGTGCACGGAGTTCGACAGCCCCTCCAGCGAATAGCCCCCCTCCAGCACCAGCACCAGCTTGCCGCCGGAGACCTCCTCCGCCAGCTTGCGCACGGCGGTGCACATCGCCGCGAAGCCGCGCTCGGTGACGTCCATGCCGCCAATCGGATCCGCGCGGTGCGGGTCGAACCCCGCGGACACCAGCATCAGGTCCGGCCGGTACGCCTGCGCCACGGGCAGCAGCAGCTCCTCGAAGACCATCCCGTAGTCCGCGTCCGTGTTGCCGCCCGGCAGGCCGCAGTTGACCGTGAAGCCCTGGCCCTCCCCCCGGCCCACCTCCGGCGCCGCGCCGCTGCCCGGGTAGTAGGGGAACTGGTGCACCGACTGGTAGAGCACGTCCCGCCGCCCCCAGAACGCCGCCTGCGTGCCGTTGCCGTGGTGCACGTCCCAGTCCAGCACCAGCACGCGCTCGGCCCCCAGCCGCCGTCCGGCCTCCGCCGCGATGGCCACGTTGTTGTAGAGGCAGAAGCCCATTGCCCGGCCCGGCTCCGCGTGGTGGCCGGGCGGCCGCACCAGCGCGAACGCGTTCCGCGCGCGCCCCGCCATCACCGCCT